>JAJZUH010000120.1 GCA_021847165.1 Pseudomonadota bacterium | reverse complement strand
GGTGGGCCAGATGATAGATGGTGCGAAAATCCTCGGTCGAGATATCCAGATAGCCGGGAATGTGCTGCATCGCATCCAGAATATCCCCATCGGTCAGTTCCATCTCGGGCACTTCATCGTCGGACGGTGCCGGCTTGGCTATGTTATCGGTCTTGGCTGTCATGGCGAGTTGCGGGAAAGTGGTGAAGAATTCAAATCCATGGACTCATGATACACAGGCAAGGCGCAGGCGTGGCGATCTTCGCCTTGGATGGATGGGGGCAATGGCGGCTGCAGGAGCTATCCGGTACTCCATGCCCTGGGCCGTTTCATGCCGGCTATCTTGCAAGCCTGTTTGACGTAGCCATACGGGAACAACTCGAAGATCCTGTTTCGCGATTCCGCTCCCAATCGCTGCGCAAGATGTTTCATGACATGGCGCACATCCGGCGCTACCTGGTGTTCGGCATAG
Organism: Pseudomonadota bacterium; assembly: GCA_021847165.1. GTDB lineage: Bacteria > Pseudomonadota > Gammaproteobacteria > Burkholderiales > Gallionellaceae > Sideroxyarcus. The sequence continues at coordinate 5,820 of JAJZUH010000120.1, read as the reverse complement.
TATTGCCGCATGAAGCGAATCGCATCCCAATGATCATCCGTCAGGTCGATATTCTCGATATTGGCGAATTCACGGGCGACCTCTTCATTCCAGTCCATCGGGTCGACCAGATATCCCTCTTCATCAATTCCTTGTCTTTGCATGGCAGGCTCCATGGATTCAAAACAATATTGATATGCAAGACATCTGCAGTGGGATATATTGTATATGACTAATATCATCATGTGATATTAAAATTTGTAATGAATTGATTAACAGGTGCTATGGCTAAAGATTCCCTCAAAAAAAGCGAGTTTGAAGCGCTCTCCGATTTTCGTTACCAGTTGCGCTGTTTCATTCGTTTCAGCGAAGAGCTGACGCACCAATATGGCATCACCAATCTTCAGTATCTCCTGCTGCTGCATGTAAAGGGATATAAAGACCGAGAGTGGGCAACGATAGGCGAGCTGGCGGAACGCCTGCAGTCGCATCACAACGGTGTGGTTTCGCTGGCCACGCGTTGCGAAAAGCTCGGCTTGATATACCGGAAGCGCGGCAGCATCGACAAGAGGGCGGTCGAGATCCATCTCACACCGGAAGGTAACAAGCTGGTCAAGACCATTGCGAGCCTGCATCGCAACGAGCTGCTCAAATTGCAAGGCATCTTCAGGATTCCCGGAGCGGGGGAACTGGGCGCCGATGCGTGATGAAGACGGGCCATCCCATATTGAGCAAATCTGCGGGCAAGTTTGGAGGGCTACCCTGCCGGCCTGGCAATACAGGTTTTTCGATGGAGGGCTGTCGTTACAGGCCCGGCCGTATTGCATGAAGCGGATTCCGGCATTGCAGGCACTTTCCCGCGAGCACCATGCGGCGCTGGTTCTGGCGAAGGCCTGTATTCGTGCAGCAGAGCTGGATGCCGCAACAGCAATTGCGGAACAGTGTGCCAGAGTGCGACATGCCTTTGTGGCCGAGCTGACGCCCCATTTCGACTTCGAAGAGCAGAACTTGCTGCCTGTCCTGTTGGCAGCGGGTGAAACGGAACTGGTGGCACGTACCCTGAAAGAGCACGAGGCGATGCGAGCGATGGTCAGAACCATCAATGACCATGTCGAGGCGGCGGCATTGGCCGAATTCGGCCGACTGCTGTCTGACCATGTACGCTTTGAGGAGCGGGAACTGTTTCCTCGCTACGAGATGCTGGCAGATAAGTAAGACGCTGCTGAGCGAGCGGGAGTGCCCAAAACGACGAAGCCCCGTCTACCGGGGCTTCGCCGTTATATCAGTCGACGGTCAGGATTTACTTCTTGGCGCCATTTACCGCGGCCTTCAGCGTTGCGCCGGCTTTGAAAGCGGGAGCCTTGGAAGCCTTGATCTTCAGGGTCTCGCCTGTGGCGGGATTGCGGCCGGTACGGGCAGCGCGCTTGCGCACTTCGAACGTCCCGAATCCAACCAGTGCTACGTTATCGCCCTTCTTCAATGCGCCGGTGACGATCTCGATCAGAGCGCCGATAGTACGGTCTGCATCTGCCTTGCTGCTGCCGGTCTTGTCTGCCAATGCGTCGATCAGTTCTTTACGGTTCATATCGTTAACTCCCTTGGTTGTGGTTGAAATACCAGAGCGGATTGTTATGCATCTGCGCGAAATTGGCAATGCGAACCGATGCAAATGTCGAACTGGGGCACAATTAAAGGCCGGGATGCCTGCGATATGGTGCGGCCGGCTGGGTGTCGGACTCCCTTGAATGGGGGTGTCCGGGGGATGCGATTCGCCTGGGGAGAGCCCGTCATTGATTAGGAACCTCTTGAACCGCAAAGCTATTTTCTTTCAGCAGGGCCCGCAGGTCATTTAAGCGATTGATCGACAATTCGGAAAATGCATGTCCGGACGACAACAGCAGGGAGCCATCCATGAGATAAAGATTCTCCCTCAATATCATGCCCGGGCGCAGTCTCTGGATGGTGAGGTTATGTGTGTGCAGGACGTCGTTACCGTTATGCGTTTTGTGCTCGGCCATGGTGATGGCGGCGCCGCCATGCGTGCCGGCCGGGTGGTGCTCGAAGCTTGGTAGGCTCCTTAACTCGGTTTTGACGGCTTCATAAGCGACGGGCGCGCGCAGCCTGAGGCGTTCGGACAGGGCTTGTATGATTTTTTCGTATACCACGGCCGGAATGATCGGCTTGACCAGGAATCCGTTGATATCCAGTGCAAAAGCAGATCCGAGCACTTCTGTCTGGGAGAAAGAGGACAGTACCACGACGCGCGTATCCGGTTTGGTATGGGCTTTTCCCGAGCGGATCAGCTGGATAAATTCGATGCCATTCATTCCCTGCATATCGATGTCGGTTATCACCAAGTCAAATGCATGTTCTTCAAATAGTTTAATTGCGGTGTGTGCGCTATCGGCATCAACGATTTTGGCGAAACCAAAATCCTGCAGTACGCGAATCAGGATTTTGCGCGTGAAATCGTCATCATCGACGATCAGGATCCTTGTCTTGCTGTGGTCCTGGACAGCTTGCGTTGGGCCGGGAGCGCTTTTGTGGCTGTAGTTTGCAACGAAGTCGCTGAATGCCTTGGCTTCCATCGGCTTGGCGATCAAATAACCCTGTACCGTGTCGCATCCCGCACTTTTGAGCGTATCCCAGGCTTGCTGAGTCTCGACCCCCTCGGCCACGCTCTTGACCCGCAATTTATGAGCCATATCGATACTGGATTCGACAACGATGCGCAGCGAATCGTTGTCAGCAAAGTCCTTGATGAAAGATTGATCGATTTTCAGTTCGCTGAAGGCGATGCGCGTGAGTTGCTGCAGACTGGAATAGCCGGTGCCGTAATCGTCGATGGAAAGGGAGAAGCCATTCATGCACAATCGTGCCAGGTTTTCCAATGCACTGGCGATATCGGTCATGGCGGCGGATTCGGTAATCTCCAATACGACATATTGTGGCTCGAGTCCTGCTGCACGGACCACGTGGGTGATCCTGTCGGCCAATGAAGCATCGCTCAGAGAAGACAGGGACAGATTGACGGAAACCGTAAGCAGGCGGCCTGTATCGTGAAATACACGGCACTGGGCTGCGGATTTCTGCAGCATGAGGAACGTCAGGTCGTCGATATTGCCGCTTTGCTCGAGTAGCGGAATGAATTCGTAGGGACCGACCACGCCATGTTGCGGATGTATCCAGCGTGCCAAGGCTTCGGATCCGATGATGCGCCCGGTCTTGAGATCGACCTTGGGCTGGAAGTATGGCTCAAACTGGTTTGCGCGGACGCCCTGCAATATCTCATCAAGGGTGAAATTCCTGGCAGGAGGAAGTGGCGGCGTAGTTTTCTCGGCATTGTCGTATTTCGCAAGCAATTCCCTGAGGTGGGTCAGCAAGATCGGTTTCTCGATCGCCCCAAGCAATTGCATGCCGTACATCTTGGTCATTCTGCCGACCGAAGTCAGCAATTTTCCATCCAGTGCACTGGTGATGATGATCGCAATGTTCAGATGCATTTGGCCCAGATGGCGCAGGAACTCCATGCCATCCATTTCGGGCATGTTCAAATCGCAAAGTGCCACATTGAACGGATTGGGAGCGGCCTCGCGGATCATTTCAAGTGCCTGCTTGCCATTGCGCGCCCCTGCGATGCTGCGGATTCCCAATGAGCGCAGCATATTCAGGAGGGTAAGGCGCTGGAAATCATCATCCTCGACAACCAACAGGTTTAGTTCACTAATTTTCATCGGCTACCACCCCGCTTTCTGCCTTTAGCCAGTGCACAAGGTAAACATCCAGGTGCCGGATCGCATCGTCCAGAATTTGCTTCTCTAATCTGGCGGTTGCAAAGTCTGCACGGTGGGCTGCCTGCTCGATGGCTTCGCAGGTTGCTGCCAGCTGGCGCGCTCCCACCATCCTGCAGGAGCCTTTCATTCGATGCGCGGCACTTTCTAGCTGACCGCTGTTGCCTTGTTCAAGCAACTCGGCCAGCTTGGCAAGGTCAGCATGAATATGAGACTGGAAATCTTTCAGTACCTGGATTTGCGCGCCGCGATCTTCCACGACCGTATTCAACACAGCGTAATCAATCGGTTCGATCTGATTATCCGATGGCGACTTGGATGTCACGGATGTATCGTTGTCTTGCTCATCGATAGAGAGGCATTTCACCAGCGTCGTTCTCAACTGCATCAGGTTGGCAGGTTTCACCAGCAGTTCGTCCATGCCTGCGGCGTAACAACGTCCTGCTTCCTCAGCCAGTGCATTGGCAGTCCATGCAACGATTGGAATCCGGGAAAGTTGTTTGTCGGCCTCGATCTTTCGTATCTCCTGGGTGAGTTCGTAACCGTCCATCTCAGGCATATGGCAGTCGGTGATGATCAGGGTAAAGCGGCCATCGCGCCACATGGACAGGGCGATTTGCCCGTTTTCGGCGGTTTCGGCACGCAGACCGAGCAATCGGAGCTGGCGCGCCAGCAAATCCCGGTTGATCGGATGATCATCCACCGCCAGTATCAGCGGGGCGGCGGCACTGTCGATGAACAGGGGTTTGACTTCGCGCTGCTTCACTTCCGGGTACATGCTCCGCACCGACTCTCCCGGCATCCCGGAAATCGGCAGGGTCAGGATGATGCTGAAGGTGGAGCCTTGCCCATATTCGCTATTCAGGTCGATCTGGCCATCCATCATTTCCGCCAGGCGGCGGCAGATCGCCAATCCCAGCCCAGTTCCGCCATACATGCGGGCGGTATCCGCGCTTTCCTGGCGGTAGCGCTGGAATATGCGCTCCTGCACTTCCTGCGGAATGCCCATCCCCGTATCCTTGACAGAAAAACGTATCCTGTCTCCGCTTTCGACATGCTTCAGCAATTCGGCCCGCAACTCGACTTCGCCCTGCTGGGTGAATTTGATCGCATTGCTGACGAAATTGTTGAGCACCTGGGAAAGACGGAGCGGATCGACGATATAGGCCGCATTCAGTCGCGTATCCGTGTGTTGCCAAAGCATCAGGGACTTGGAACTGGCGACACGCGAATACGTATTAACGACATCCTGTAACAGCTGCGGAATCGATGTCGGGCGAGGCGAGAGTTCCAGCTTCCCTTCTTCGATCTTCGACCAGTCAAGGATGTCGCTGACGATACGCAATAATCCTCTGCCGGAATCCCAAGCCACATCCAGCGTCGAACGCTGTTCGACGTCCAGATGAGTGAGCGAAAGCAGTTCAAGCATTCCGAGCATGCCGGTGAGAGGGGTGCGTATCTCGTGGCTCATGGTGGCCAAGAAAGAATCCTTGGCGCGGTTGGCCAGTTCGGCTTGCTCCTTGGCAGCGACGAGCGCAGTCTCGGACTGCTTGCGCTCGGTTATATCCTTGAAAAGCAATCCTACTCTTGGACTGCCTTCGCCTCCGATGCGCGAAGCAAAAACATCGTAATATCTTTGCATCGCGCTGGCCGGGTTTTCAAAGCGGATGGCTTCGCCAGTTTGTGCCACTTTCCCGTAGATCTTGAACCAGTGTTCATCGTGGTTGGGGACCATTTCTCGTATGGTCTTGCCCAGTGCTTCCTTTAATCCTGTTTGTTGTTCGAACGCCTTGTTGATCTCCACAAAACGATAATCGACCGGCTTACCCATGGGGTCGTAGATCATCTCGATCACGCAAAAGCCTTCATCCATCGCATCGAACAGCATGCGATAGCGTTCTTCACTAGTTCGCAGAGTGGTGTTGGTCTCTTCAATCTGCTTGTTGGCTTTTCTGAGCCTTCCGTTAAAAATGCTGAAAACGGCACCCATAACGCAAAACAGGCCAACCGAAATATAGGCCATCGGCGTTTTGTCGCTGAATGTGAATTG
>JAJZUH010000119.1 GCA_021847165.1 Pseudomonadota bacterium | reverse complement strand
GGCGTGGCCTTTTCGCATGTGCAGGGCGACAAGATGCCGGCTTCCGCCACGGCGCACCGTCCCGAACTGGCAGGCTGCAGCTGGGAGGCGATGGGCGTGTCGCTGGTGATGCATCCGCGCAACCCCTACGCGCCGACCTCGCACGCCAACGTGCGCATGTTCATGGCGCACAAGCCCGACGGCAGCAAGGTGTTCTGGTTCGGCGGCGGCATGGACCTCACCCCTTACTACGGCTTCGAGGAGGACGCGAAACACTTCCACCAGATCTGCAAGAACTCGCTGGCGCCGTTCGACCCTTCGCTGCACCCGCGCTTCAAGAAATGGTGCGACGAGTATTTCTTCCTCAAGCACCGCGGCGAACCGCGCGGCGTGGGCGGCATTTTCTTCGACGACCTGAGCGAACCGGACTTCGACAGCTGCTTCGCGATCCAGCAGAGCGTCGGCGACCACTACCTGTCGGCCTATGTGCCGCTGCTGGAAAAGCGCAAGGACACGCCCTACGGCGAACGCGAGCGCGATTTCCAGCTCTATCGCCGCGGCCGCTATGTCGAATTCAACCTGGTCATCGACCGCGGCACCATCTTCGGCCTGCAGTCGAACGGGCGCACCGAATCCATCCTGCTGTCCATGCCGCCGCTGGTGAAATGGCGCTACGACTGGCACCCGGAAAAAGGCACGCCGGAAGCCGAGCTGTACGACAAGTATCTGGTGCCCAGGGACTGGGTATGATGCAAAAAGAGCCTCTAATAATTAATCTGGATTATTAGAGGCTCGCTAAATACGGGAGGTCGCCATGCAACCCGGTAAAGAACATTGGGAGGCCGTCTACACAAGCAAGGCCACCGACGAGGTGAGCTGGTTCCAGCCGCATGCCCGGTTGTCGCTTGATCTGATCGGGGCCGCTGCCGCCGACAAGGATGCCGGCATCATCGACGTGGGTGGTGGCGCGTCGACGCTGGTGGACGACCTGCTGGCAGAGGGATACCGCGACCTGACGGTGCTGGATCTTTCTGCTGCAGCGCTGCAGGCGGCGCGCCGGCGTCTGGGTGTACAGGAAAGCTTGGTGCGCTGGATCGAGGCGGACATCACCGAAGTCGACCTGCCCAGAAAACGTTACGACGTGTGGCACGACCGCGCGGTGTTCCATTTCCTGACAACGGCACGGCAACGCGATGCTTACGTGCGCACGGTATTCAATGCGGTCAAGCCGGGAGGGCATGTCATCGTTGCCACTTTCGCCGAAGACGGCCCGCTGCAATGCAGCGGCCTGCCGGTGATGCGCTATCGTGCGGATGAATTGCATGACGAGTTCGGCGATGCGTTCACCCTGTTGAAACATCAGAAAGAAGAACATCACACGCCGTCCGGCAAGGTGCAGCAGTTCGTGTACTGCTATTGCCGGCGCATCAGTTCCTGATTTGCCGCGACGCGCTCGCGTCTGGCTACACCAGCCGGAAGGCGTCTTTCACCATCGGCGTCAGCCCGGCGCCGCCGGTGCTGCTGATGTGCTGCTGCATCGCGACACGCATGCGCGGGTCCCAGTTGCGCTGGATGTGGGCGGCGATATCCCGCACCGCCTGTTCGCGGTTGGGCATGGCTTCGAAAAATGCACCGATCTGGTTGGCCATCTTGATCAGGTTATCGGGATTCATGTCGTACTTCCTTGCAGACGTTGCGTGTGGGTATAGATGGCGCAGCTGGAGCCGCGCAGGAAACCGACCAGCGTCAGGTTGAGCCGGTCCGCCAGGCGCACCGCCGCCGCAGTGGGGGCGGACACGGCCGCGAGGATGCCGTAGCCCAGCGCGGCGGATTTCTGCACCATTTCAAAACTGGCGCGGCTGGTGATGATCAGCGCACCTTCGCTCGGCACATCGCTCCGCGCCAATGCGCCGAGCGTCTTGTCCAGTGCATTGTGGCGGCCGATGTCCTCGCGCGCATGACTGATGCTGCCGTCGCCGGCGACATGACAGGCGGCATGGACGGCACCCGTGGTCTGCTGCAGCGCCTGCAGTGCCGGCAGTCGGCGCATGCCCTCGTGCAGCGCGGCGAGCGGGAATGATGCGCCATCGGCCACGGGCGGCAGATCGCGCATCACCTGTGTCAGGCTTTCTGCGCCGCACAAGCCGCAGCCGGTGCGTCCGGCCAGGCTGCGCCGGCGTTCCTTGAAATGGGCAAACGCGCCGTTGGCGATCTGCAGGCGCAGGGTGATCCCCGCTTCCGCTTCTTCGATTTCGATGTCGTAAACCTCGCTGCGCCGCGCGACGATCCCTTCGGAAAGACTGAAGCCCAGCGCGAAGTCCTCGAGATCGGCGGGCGTGGCCAGCATCACCGTATGCGAGATGCCGTTGTATTCGAAAGCGACCGGCATCTCCTCCGCCACGGTATCCAGGCAGGGCGAGTTGCCCGGACGCTGCACCGCGAGTTGCAGCTGCGGATTCATGCAGCTGCGGCCCCGATCAGCAGCCGTTTCTGCTTCTTGTCTTCGCGCGCGTTGCGCAGCTGCCATTCCGACGGCTGATCCACGCGCACCAGCTCGACTGCCGTCACTTTGTATTCCGGACAGTTGGTGGCCCAGTCGGAATTGTCGGTTGTAATGACGTTGGCGCCGGACTCGGGGAAGTGGAAGGTGGTGTAGACCACGCCGGGCTGCACGCGCGAGGTAATTTTTGCGCGCAATACCGTGTCGCCGGCACGCGACTGGATGCCGACCCAGTCGCCTTCGCGGATGCCGCGCTCTTCTGCATCGTGCGGATGGATTTCCAGCCTGTCCTCGTCGTAGAAGCGCACGTTCTCGGTGCGGCGCGTCTGCGCGCCGACGTTGTACTGCGACAGCACGCGGCCGGTGGTCAGCAGCAAGGGGAACTTGCGCGTCACCTTCTCGTCGGTCGGCACGTATTGCGTGATCAGGAAACGTCCCTTGCCGCGCACGAAACTGTCCACGTGCATGGTCGGCGTGCCCTCCGGGCTGTGCTCGTTGCATGGCCACTGCAGGCTGCCCAGACGGTCGATCTTGTCGAAACTGACGCCGGCAAAGGTCGGCGTCAGGCGCGCGATCTCGTCCATGATCTGCGACGGGTGCTCGTAATGCATCGGGTAGCCCAGCGCATTGGACAGCGCCATCGTCACCTCCCAATCGGCCTTGCCCGACAGCGGCGCCATCACCTTGCGCACGCGCGAGATGCGCCGTTCTGCATTGGTGAAGGTGCCATCCTTCTCGAGGAAGGATGCGCCGGGCAGGAAGACATGCGCGAACTTCGCCGTCTCGTTGAGAAACAAGTCCTGCACCACCACGCATTCCATCGCCGCCAGTGCGCTCTGCACATGCTGCGTGTTCGGATCCGACTGGACCGGGTCTTCGCCCTGGCAATAGAGCGCGCGGAAGCTGCCGTCGAGGGCGGCTTCGAACATGTTGGGGATGCGCAGCCCCGGCTCGGGCTGGATGCTGACGTTCCAGGCATGTTCGAACAGTTCGCGCGTGATGGTGTCCGAGACATGGCGGTAACCGGGCAGCTCGTGCGGGAAGCTGCCCATGTCGCAGGAACCCTGCACGTTGTTCTGGCCGCGCAGCGGGTTCACGCCCACGCCTTCGCGGCCGACGTTGCCGGTCGCCATGGCGAGGTTGGCGATGGCGATCACCGCGGTCGAGCCCTGCGAATGTTCGGTGACGCCGAGGCCGTAGTAGATCGCGGCATTGCCGCCGGTGGCGTACAGGCGCGCGGCGGCGCGCACTTCCGCGGCAGGCACGCCGCTATCGGCTTCCAGCGCCTCGGGCGAGTTGGCCGGGCGGGCGACGAACTCGCGCCAGTCGGCGAACGCCTGCGCCTCGCAGCGCTCGGCGATGAAGCGTTCGTCGACCAGCCCTTCGGTGACGATGACGTGGGCCAGCGCGGTGAGCACCGCGACGTTGGTGCCCGGCCTGAGTTTCAGGTGGTAGTCGGCGCGGATGTGCGGCGACTTGACCAGGTCGATCTCGCGCGGGTCCAGCACGATGAGTTTCGCGCCTGCGCGCAGACGCCGTTTCATGCGTGAGGCGAACACCGGGTGGCCGTCGGTCGGGTTGGCGCCGACCACCATGATGACGTCGGCCTTCTCGACCGATTTGAAGGTCTGCGTGCCGGCCGATTCGCCCAGCGTCTGCTTGAGTCCGTAGCCGGTCGGCGAGTGGCAGACGCGGGCGCAGGTATCCACGTTGTTGTTGCCGAAGGCGGCGCGCACCAGCTTCTGCACCAGGTAATCTTCCTCGTTGGTGCAGCGGCTCGACACCAGGGCGCCGATGGAATTCCTGCCGTGCTTGTCCTGGATGCGGCGGAATTCGCTGGCCGCATGGGCGATCGCTTCTTCCCACGAAACTTCGCGCCAGGGATCGCTGATCTTCGCGCGTATCATCGGCTTGGTGATGCGGTCCGCGTGCGTCGCGTAGCCCCAGGCGAAACGGCCCTTGACGCAGGCATGCCCCTCGTTGGCACGGCCGTCTTTCCACGGCACCATGCGCACGACTTCGCTGCCCTGCATCTCGGCCTTGAAGCCGCAGCCGACGCCGCAGTAGGCGCAGGTCGTCGTGACCGAATGTTCGGCCTGACCCTTGGCGATCACCGTCTTTTCCATCAGCGTCGCGGTCGGGCAGGCATTGACGCAGGCGCCGCAGGAGACGCACTCCGAATCCATGAAGTCTTCGCTCTGTCCGGCCGACACGCGCGATTCGAAACCGCGGCCGGAGATGGTCAGCGCGAACGTGCCCTGAGTTTCCTCGCAGGCGCGCACGCAGCGGTTGCACACGATGCACTTGCCGGGATCGTAGGTGAAGTAGGGGTTGGATTCATCCTTCTTTACGTCGGTGAAGTGGTTGGCGCCGGCCATGCCGTAGCGCACTTCGCGCAATCCCACGGTGCCGGCCATGGTCTGCAGTTCGCAGTTGCCGTTGGCGGCGCAGGTGAGGCAATCGAGCGGATGGTCGGAGATATACAGTTCCATCACGTTGCGCCGCAGGTCGGCGAGTTTCGGCGATTGCGTGCGTACTTTCATGCCGGCTTCGGCGGGCGTGGTACACGAAGACGGGTAACCGCGCCGGCCTTCGATCTCGACCAGGCACAGGCGGCAGGAGCCGAAGGGTTCCAGTGTATCCGTCGCGCACAATTTGGGGATCATGACGCCGGCCTGCACCGCCGCGCGCATGACCGTGGTGCCTGCGGGGACGCTGACTGCGACGCCGTCAATGTTCAAGGTGACTTCGCGGTCGGCGACGACCGCAGGGGTGCCGTAATCGATGTCGTTCATTGGAAGTCCTCCGGAAAATGATTGAGTGCGGACAGCACCGGGTACGGCGTCATGCCGCCCATCGCGCACAGCGATCCCGCAGTCATGGTGTCGCACAGGTCGCGCAGCAACGGGATCTGTTCGACCGCCCCGGCGCGGATGCGGTCGATGACCTCGACCCCGCGCGTGGAGCCGATGCGGCAGGGGGTGCATTTGCCGCAGGATTCGAGCGCGCAGAACTTCATGGCGTAGCGCGCCTGCCTGGCCATGTCCACCGTATCGTCGAAAGCGACGATGCCGCCGTGGCCGAGCACCGCGCCGATGGCGGCGAAGGCCTCGTAGTCGAGCACCGTGTCGAACTGCGACTCGGGCAGGTAGGCGCCGAGCGGGCCGCCGACTTGCACCGCGCGCAGCGGGCGACCGGAGCGCGAACCGCCACCGTAGTCGTACAGCAGTTCGCGCAGCGTGCATCCGAACGGCACTTCGATCAGGCCGCCGTACTTGATGTTGCCTGCGAGCTGGAACGGCAGCGTGCCGCGCGAACGGCCCACGCCCAGGTCGCGATAGGAGGCGGCGCCTTGCGCCAGCATGTCCGGCACGCTGGCGAAGGTGATCACGTTGTTGATGACGGTCGGCCGGCCGAACAGGCCCGAGATGGCGGGCAACGGCGGCTTGCTGCGCACGATGCCGCGCTTGCCCTCGATGCTTTCGAGCAGTGCGGTCTCCTCGCCGCACACATAGGCGCCGGCGGCCTGGCGCACTTCGATACGGAAATCACCGAGCCAGTCGCCCGCGTTATCGAGTGCTGCGTTCAACGCCGCGATGGCATGCGGATATTCGGAACGTACGTAGATGTAGCCCTTGTTGGCGCCGACGGCGAGGCCGGCGATCGCCATGCCCTCGATCAGGCAGTACGGGTCGCCTTCCATCAGCATGCGGTCGGAGAAGGTACCCGAGTCGCCTTCGTCGGCGTTGCACACGATGTATTTCTGCGCGGACTTCGTATCGAGCACGGTCTTCCATTTGATGCCCGTGGGAAAGGCGGCGCCGC
>JAJZUH010000118.1 GCA_021847165.1 Pseudomonadota bacterium | reverse complement strand
AAGCGCCGTGCCTGCGGCGACAGGAAGCGACCCTTGCGCAACACCAGGCCGTAGCCGCGTTGCGGGAAATACTGCTTGAGCGGGATGCGCGCCAGCTTCTCGGACCCGGTCAGGCAGATGTCGGTCACGATGGAGATGCCCATGCCCAGTTCCACATATTTCTTGATGACTTCCCAGCCGCCCGCTTCCAGCGTCACGGTGAAGGTCAGGTTGTGCTGCTGGAACACGTACTTGACCATGCGCCAGGTCGAGAGATGGCGGGGCGGCAGGATCAGGCCGTACTGGCTGATCTCTTCCAGCGTGACTTCGTTGCGGCTGGCCAGCGGATGGCCGAGCGGAACGATGAGTGCCGGATCGAATGTGACCACCGGCTGGTAGGTGATGTCGTCGGGAACGTCCAGCATGGAGCCGACGACGAGGTCGATCTCGTCGGCACGCAGCATCTTCAATCCGTCGCGGCCGGTCTCGTTGTGGATCTTCAGCTGGATGCGCGGATGGGCGGTGACGAAGCGGCGCACGGCTTCCGGCAGGATGTACAGGATGGTCGATTCGCCCGCGCCGATGTTCAGTTCGCCCGAATCCAGCTTGCCGTGCTGGGCGGCAAAATTCTCCTCCAGGCCGTCGATGCCTTCCACCAGCGGCTTGGCCAGCGCATATAAGGTCTCTCCGTCGGGGGTCAGTTTCAGGACCGGGCCGCGGCGTTCGAACACGGTCACGCCCAATTCGCGCTCCATCGCCTGGATCTGCAGGGTCACCGAAGGCTGGCTCAGGAACAGCTTCTGCGCGGCCAGGGTGACGCTGCCGGTGTGAACGACTTCGCAAAAAGCCCTCATCTGCTTGAGGCGATTGTTCTTGTAATAGCTCTGTTTTTCCGTGCTCATCCCCGTTCCTCCCCGCGCCGTCATTGGAGTATTCCAATTTTTAATAATTATGATTGAAACAATTGATTCGCGAAATGATTCTAGCCTGGTTTACTCTGCGCCCAAATAAAAACAGTAAAAATTAAAGGGTTTTGTGGTGGGTCCGGCGCCTGGTGGGGCGTCAGTAAATCGGCGGGTGGTGGAGAAAATTTCCATTTTTCTGCAATGAGTTACTGAAGCGGGGAGAGACATGGGAACAGCATACAGCATACTTGTGACGGGAGCCTTCATGGCCGGTTTGGGCGGCCTGCTGGCATTTTTCCTGGCCATCGCCAGCAAACGGCTCTATGTGTACGAAGATCCCCGCATCGACCAGGTCGAAGAACTGCTGCCGCATTCCAATTGCGGCGCCTGCGGCACGGCGGGCTGCCGCAACTTCGCCGAACAGGCCGTCGCGGGCAAGATCGAACCGGCTTCATGCACCGTCAACACCCCGGAACAGAACAAGGTCATCGCGGCGCTGCTGGGCGTTGCGCTGGGCGATGTGGAAAAGCGTGTCGCCCGACTCGCCTGCGCAGGCGGCCGCCATGTGGCAAAAATGCGCGCCCATTACGCCGGCCTGTCTTCGTGCCGCGCCGCCGCAGTCGCTGGCGGAGGCGGCAAGAGCTGTGCCTGGGGCTGCCTGGGGCTGGGCGATTGTGCCGACGTGTGCGATTTCGACGCCATCGTCATGGACAGTCACGGCCTGCCGGAGGTCGATCTTGCCAAATGCACCGCCTGCGGCGACTGCGTCGACATCTGTCCGAAGGGCCTGTTCTCCATCCAGGGCGTGTCGCACAAACTGTGGATGGCCTGCCGCAACGAATCCGACCCGGATACGGCGGAAGCCGCTTGCGAAGTGGCCTGTACCGCCTGCGGACGCTGCGTGGCCGACGGCGCCACCGGGTTGATCCAGCTGGAACGCAATCTCGCCGTCATCGATTACGCCAGAAACGACAGCGCGAGCCGGCAGGCCATCGAACGCTGCCCCACCGGAGCCATCGTCTGGCTCGAGGGCGACCAGGTCATCAAGGGCAAATCCGCCAAAAAAATCATCCGTATCGAACCATTACCAGCCGCGGCAGAGGCATAGGGGGCAATCATGTTGAGCAAACTCAAACAGTTCAAGTTGATCGGCGCAGCTGCCGGTGCGGCAGCCAGCCAGACCAGATACAAGTATCCCGGCGTGCGCGATGCCATCGACGGCAACACTGCCGTGATCATGGTGGAACGCGAAGCCTCGCAGGGTGCCGGCGCCTATCCCATCACGCCCTCCACGCAAATGGGCGAATACTGGGCGGAAGAGGTGGCCAAAGGGCATCTCAACACGGCCGGCCACCCGCTGATCTTCGTCGAACCGGAATCCGAACACGCGGCTGCGGGCGTCACCGCCGGCCTGTCGATGACGGGCCTGCGCGCAGTCAACTTCACCTCGTCGCAAGGCCTGGCCTTCATGCATGAATCGCTGTATGCCGCGGTCGGCAAGCGCCTCCCCTATGTGCTCAACCTGGGTTGTCGCGCCATCACCAAGGCCTCGCTCAACGTGCACTGCGCACATGACGACTACCACTGCGCCGACGACACCGGCTTCATCCAGGTGTTCGCCAAGAACGCGCAGGAAGCCGCCGATCTCAACATGATCGCGCGCAAGACCGCGGAGCTGGCGCTGACCCCGGCCATCGTGGCGCAGGACGGATTCCTCACCACGCACCTGATCGAGCCGATGCTGGTGCCGGAACGGGAATTGATCGCCGAATATCTGGGCCATGCCGACGACCTGATCGACACGCCGACGCCCGCGCAGCAGATGCTGTACGGTCCCAGGCGGCGCCGCGTGCCGGCCAACTGGGACGTGGACAATCCCATGCAGACCGGCGTGGTGCAGAACCAGGATGCGTACATGCAGGCGGTAGCCGCGCAGCGTCCTTATTTCTTCGACCATATCCCTGCGCTGTTCGACAAGAATGCGGAAGAGTTCCATGCGCTGACCGGACGCCGCTATGGCCGTATCGACAACTACCGCTGCGACGATGCCGACTACATCATCCTCGGCCAGGGCAGCATGACCGTGCAGGCCGCCGCGGTCGCCGACTGGTTGCGCGAGACGCGCAAGATCAAGGTGGGTGTGGTCAACCTGACCATGTACCGCCCGTTCCCCGGCGACCTGCTGGGCAAGGTGCTGCAGGGCAAGAAGGGGGTGGCCGTGCTGGAACGCACCGACCAGCCGCTGTCGGAAGACCTGCCGCTGATGCGCGAAGTGCGCTCCACGATCACCAAATGTGTAGAGAACGCACGCGAGAATTCTTACCCCGATTACGCATCCTACGAGAGCGCCAAGGACATGCCGTCGCTGTATTCCGGTTGTTACGGCCTGGGTTCGCGCGACCTGCAACCGGAAGGCCTGATCGCGGCAGTGGAGAACATGCTGCCCGGCGCGGCGCATCGCAAGTTCTTCTACCTGTCGGTGGATTTCGTGCGCGACGAATCCGCCAATCCGAAACAGGAGATCCGCCAGCAGGAATTGCAGGCCGCTTACCCCGGCATCAAGCATCTGGCGCTGCGCGGCAGCGAGAATCCCAACCTGCTGCCGAAGAACGCCATCGCCGTGCGCATGCACTCGATCGGCGGCTGGGGCGCGGTGACCACCGGCAAGAACCTGGCGATGACGCTGTTCGAACTGCTGGGCTGGGACATCAAGGCCAATCCGAAATACGGATCGGAGAAGAAAGGCCAGCCGACGACTTATTACCTGTCGGCGGCACCGGAACCCATCCGCATCAACTGCGAATACACCAGCGTCGATGTGGTGATGTCGCCGGACCCGCAAGTGTTCGGCCATACCAATGCACTGGAGGGGATGCGCGAGGGCGGCGTGTTCATCATCCAGAGCAACCTGGGCAGTGCCGAGGCATTGTGGGCTTCCCTGCCGATGCAAACGCAGAAGTTCATCGTGGACAACAGGATCCGCGTGTTCTATCTGGACGCGTTCAAGATCGCGCGCGAGGAATCCAGCAACACCGACCTGCAACTGCGCATGCAGGGCAATGCCTTCCAGGGCGCGTTCTTCCGCGCCTCCGATGTGAAGGAGCGCGCGGGCCTGAGCGAAGAGACGCTGTTCACCGCGATCGAGAACCAGCTCGAAGCCAAGTTCGGCAAGAAGGGCAAGCGCATCGTGGAAGACAACCTGCGCGTGGTGCGTCGCGGTTATGCAGAGCTGCACGAAATCGAAGCGGCACAGATGAAAGTGGGCCAGCGCGCCCAGGCGGAACGCAAGGCGGCGCCCGCCTTGCCGGTCATGCTGAAGCAACTGCCGGAAGGCGACGGCGGCCTTGCCGATATCCATCGTTTCTGGGAACAGACCGGCAGCTTCTACATGAAGGGCCAGGGTTCCGACAACCTGGTCGATCCGTTCATGGGGCTGTCGGTGATCCCCGCCGTGACCGGCGTGTATCGCGACATGACCGGCGTGCGTTTCGAGCACCCGGAATGGAAAGCGGAGAACTGCACCGCCTGCGGCGAATGCTTCACGCAATGCCCGGACAGCGCCATTCCCGGCCTGGTATCGACCACCGCCGACGTGCTCGCCACGGCCATCCGGAAGATCGAGACGGGCGGGCGCCCGACGCGCTTCCTGCGCAAGTTCAGCCGCGTCGTCGACAGGAAGTTGCGCAGTGCGCTGGACAAGGACGGCCTGGATATAAGCGCCCTGCTGGCCAATGCCATCACCGAAGCGTTGGCCGAAGACGCGACGCAAGGCGAAGAGCGCGCCCGCCTGGAAGTCGAAGTGAACCTGCTGCGCCAGGCCATCGGCGGCTTCAAGTTCGCCACGACCAAGCCGTACTGGACACAAAAGGAGAAGAAGGAAAAAGGCGCCGGCGGCCTGTTCTCCATCACCATCAATCCCTATACCTGCAAGGGCTGCGCCCTGTGCGTGGAAGTGTGCGGCGACAACGCGCTGACCATGGTGACGCAGACCCGCGAGAGCATCGAGACCTTGCGCGCAGACTGGAATTTCTGGCTCGACCTGCCGACCACGCCGCCGCAATTCAGCCGCATCGACGATCTGGACGAAAAGGTCGGCGCGCTGGAGACGCTGCTGCTGGACAAGCACAACTACCAGTCGCTGGCCAGCGGCGACGGTGCCTGCCTGGGCTGCGGAGAGAAGGGCGCTATCCACCTGTTCACCAGCACGGTCACCGCGCTGCAGCAACCGCGCGTGAAGAAATTCGTCGCCAGGCTCGACAGGCTGATCGGTGAACTGGAGAACCATATCCGCATGAAGCTCAGCGCCACGGTGGATCTCACCGATACCCGGGCGTTGATGCAGGCGGTGCAGGCCAACAGCGGCCACGACCTGACGCTGGCGAACCTGTCGGAAAGCCTGCTGGAGAAGCAGCACGGCCAGCCCATCGATCCGCAGTGGCTGCAACGCGTGAGCCAGATGCTGGAAAAACTGAAGGACCTGCGCTGGCGTTACATGGAGGGCCCGAGCAAGCGGGGCCGTGCCGAGATGGGCGTGGTCAATTCCACCGGCTGCACCTCGGTGTGGGCCTCCACTTTCCCGTTCAACCCTTATCCGTTCCCGTGGACCTCGCATCTGTTCCAGGACTCGCCGTCGGTGGCGATGGGCGTGTTCGAAGGACACATGGCCAAGATGGTGGAGGGGTTCAAGGTCGTGCGCATGGCCGAACAGGAACTCGCCGGCGGTTACGATCCTGCAGCCAGCGACGATTTCTTTGCCCGCTTCAACTGGGAACAGCTCAGCACGGAGGAGTGGCAGCTGTGTCCGCCGGTGGTGGCGCTGGGCGGCGACGGCGCGATGTTCGACATCGGCTTCCAGAACCTGTCGCGCGCGCTGATGGCGGGCAAGCCGATCAAGGTGCTGGTCGTCGATACCCAGGTGTATTCGAATACCGGCGGCCAGGCCTGCACGTCCGGTTTCATCAGCCAGGTGGCCGACATGTCGCCCTATGGCGCCAGCAAGCACGGCAAGACCGAGCGGCGCAAGGAGATCAGCATCATCGGCATGGCGCACCGTACCTCATTCGTGGCGCAAGGCTCGCTGGCCAACACCACGCATCTGCTGGAAAGCTTCATCGACGGCATCAACAGCCGCCGTCCGGCCCTGTTCAACGTGTATGCGGTGTGCCCGCCGGAGCACGGCGTGGGCGACAACAGCGCAGTGGCGCAGAGCAAGATGGCCGTGGAATCGCGCGCTTTTCCGCTGTTCCGCTACAACCCGGACCTGGGCGTGACCTTCTCCGAATGCGCCACCCTGGAAGGCAATCCCGCGCTGGATGCCGACTGGCCGACCTACAGCCTCGACTATGTGGACGAGGCGGGCACGAAGAAGTCGATGGTGCTGCCGATGACGTTCGCCGATTTTGCCCTGAGCGAAGGCCGTTTCGCCAAGCAGTTCAGGAA
>JAJZUH010000117.1 GCA_021847165.1 Pseudomonadota bacterium | reverse complement strand
CGGACAAATTGCACGCTGAGCTATAATCGGCGCGAGATTCACACCGGACGTCGAGATCACCATGGATAAACAGTTGCGCGAAGCTGCGCTGCAGTATCACCGCCAGGCTCCGGCGGGCAAGGTCTCGGTCCATCCCACCAAGCCGATGATCACGCAGCGCGATCTGGCGCTGGCGTATTCGCCGGGCGTGGCGGCAGCCTGCGAACTCATCGTGGCCGACCCGGCCGAAGTGCGCAACATGACCGCGCGCGGCAACCTGGTGGCCGTCATCAGCAACGGCACGGCGGTGCTGGGCCTGGGGGCTATCGGCCCGCTGGCGGCCAAGCCCGTCATGGAAGGCAAGGGCGTGCTGTTCAAGAAATTCGCCGGCATCGACGTGTTCGATCTGGAGATCGACGAACGCGACCCGGACAAGCTGGTGGACATCATCGCTGCGCTGGAGCCGACCTTCGGCGGCATCAATCTGGAGGACATCAAGGCGCCGGAGTGCTTCTACATCGAGCGCAAGCTGCGCGAACGCATGCGTATCCCGGTGTTCCACGACGACCAGCACGGTACTTCCATCATCGTCGGAGCCGCGTTGTTGAACGGCCTCAAGGTGGTGGGCAAGAAGATCGGGGACATCAGGCTGGTGGTGAGCGGTGCGGGAGCCGCGGCCCTGGCTTGCCTGGACATGCTGGTGAGTCTGGGTGTGAGGATGGAGAACATCGTCGTCACCGATATCCAGGGGGTGGTGTACCAGGGCCGTACCGAAGAAATGGACGACAACAAAGCGCGCTACGCCGTGCAGACCTCGGCGCGCACGCTGGGCGAGGTCATCGCCGGGGCGGATGTGTTTCTGGGGCTGTCTGCGGGCGGCGTGCTGAAACCGGAGATGGTGGAGCAGATGGCGGCCAGACCGCTGATCTTTGCGCTGGCCAACCCGACGCCGGAGATCCTGCCGGAGCTGGCAAAGGCGGCACGCCCCGACGCGATCATTGCGACCGGCCGTTCCGACTATCCCAATCAGGTGAACAATGCGCTGTGCTTTCCCTACATCTTCCGCGGTGCGCTGGATGTCGGCGCCGTCGCCATCAATGAGGCGATGAAGCTCGCGGCGGTGCATGCCATCGCCGAACTGGCCCAGGCAGAGCAATCCGATGCGGTGGCGGAAGTCTATGGCGAGGAGAGCCTCTCCTTCGGCACCGAGTACCTGATCCCCAAACCCTTCGATCCGCGCCTGATCACGCGCATTGCACCCGCCGTCGCGCAGGCGGCGATGGACAGCGGGGTGGCACAGCGCCCGATTGCCGATATGGCAATCTATCGCGAGCAGTTGTCGCAATTCCTCTACCACTCGAACATGCTGATGAAGCCGGTGTTCGAATTCGCGAAAAAGAACCCGAAGCGCCTGGTTTATGCCGAGGGCGAGGACGAGCGCGTGCTGCATGCGGTTCAGACGGTGGTGGACGAGGGCATCGCCAGCCCCATTCTGGTCGGACGGCCGGCGGTGATCGAGCAGCGCATCGCGCGGCTGGGGCTGCGTATCCGTGCCGGCGAGCATTTCGAGCTGGTGAATCCGGAAAGCGACAGCCGTTATCGCGAATATTGTGCCGAATACCACCGGCTGATGCAGCGCCGCGGCGTGACGCTGGATACGGCCAAGCGCGAGATGCGCCGCCGCAACACGCTGATCGCAGCGATGCTCGTGCGCATGGACGCCGCCGATGCCATGCTGTGCGGCACGGTATCGCAACCGCTGAACCATCTGCGCTATATCGACGAGGTCATCGGCAAGCATCCGGGCGCCAACGTGTATGCGGCGATGAACATCCTGATGCTGCCCGGCCACACCCTGTTCATCTGCGATACGCATGTGAACCTGGATCCGACCGCGGAGCAGATCGCCGCGATGACCCTGCTGGCCGCCGCCGAGGTGCGCCGCTTCGGCCTGGTGCCCAAGGCTGCGCTGCTGTCGCATTCCAATTTCGGCAGCCACAGGGACGATTCGGCGCACAAGATGAGCCATGCGCGCGAACTGCTGGAACAGCTGGCGCCCGAGCTCGAGGTGGAGGGCGAGATGCATGGCGACGCAGCGCTGTCGGAGTCCCTGCGCCTGCAGACTTTCCCGGCCTCGCGCCTGAAGGGCGAGGCGAACCTGCTGATCATGCCGAATCTGGACGCGGCGAACATCGCCTACAATCTGCTCAAGATCACGGCGGGCGAGGGCATCACCATCGGTTCCATCCTGCTGGGGGCGAACAGGTCGGTGCATATACTGACCTCGACCGCTACCGTGCGCCGCATCGTCAACATGAGTGCGCTGGCTGTCGCCGGCGTCAAGAAATACTAGGAGGAATAATGAACAAGCATGAAGTCGAGTTGTTGAGCCAGGAGATCGAGATGCTGATGAGCGAGCGCGCCCGCCTGCTCAAGGTGGTGGGTGCGGCGGCCGTGCTGGTGGCCAACGCTGACGCTGCATTGCTGCAACCCAATGCGGTAGAGGCGGCAGAGATGCTGTCCGAGACCCTGAATGCGCTGCCCGAAGAGACCCTGAAGGATGCACTGGATGCGGTCCATGCGGAGCCGGATGAGGCCTGATCGCGAAGGGCGACCATGGTCCAGACTCCGCAAAAGATCGCACTCATCCTCACCGGCGGCGGTGCCCGCGCGGCCTACCAGGTCGGCGTGCTCAAGGCCATCGCCGACCTGACGCCGCGCCGTTCGCCGTCCCCGTTCCAGATCATCTGCGGTACCTCGGCCGGCGCGCTGAATGCGGTGACGCTGGCGGTGAATGCGCGGCAATTCCGCAAGGGCGTGAAATACCTGCTGGGTATCTGGATGCATGCGCAGGTGAGCGACATTTATCGTGCCGACGTGCTGGGAGTGCTGATGAACAGCGGGCGCTGGCTGGCCGGATTGTTCCTGAGTTTGCTGGGCATCAATCGCCTGAATCGCGTTTCTCTGCTGGACAATTCCCCATTGGGAAGATTCCTGGAGCGGACGCTGCCGTGCGACAAGATACAGGACAGCATTGAAGCGGGCGCGCTGCATGCGTTGGGGATCACGGCCTCCGGCTACGGATCGGGGCATTCGGTCACGTTCTATCAGGGGGCGCCGGGCCTGCAGCCATGGAAGCGCACGCGCCGTCTCGGGGTGGAGACGAAAATCGGCATCGAGCACCTGCTGGCATCTGCAGCCATTCCTTTCATCTTCCCGGCGGTGCACATCCACCGCGAATATTTCGGCGACGGCTCCGTGCGCCAGATCGCGCCGATCAGTTCCGCGCTGCACCTGGGGGCGGACAAGGTGATGCTGATGGGCGCCTGGCATGCCGACGACGAGGAAGGGCGGCGCAACAAGATGGACGCCTATCCTTCGCTGGCGCAGATCGCCGGCCATGCGCTGGACAGCATCTTCATGGATGGGCTGGAGCTCGACCTGGAGCGACTGCAGCGCATGAATACCATCGTCAATCTGATTCCCGAAGAGCTGCGCTCGGCTACCGCCGTGCGGCATATCGATGTGCTCGTCATTACGCCCAGCCAACCCCTGGAGCGGGTGGCCGAACGGCATATCGCGCGTTTGCCGTGGACCATTCGCCTGCTGCTGCGTTCGGCGGGCGTGATGCATCGCAGCGGGGCCAATCTGGTGAGTTATTTATTGTTCGACAAATACTATTGCCAGGCGTTGATCGAACTGGGCTATCAGGACGCCATGAAGCGCCGCGACGAGATCGTCGCTTTTCTCGGTTATGACAAGACCGCCGCCGGTTGCGACATGCCGCAATGAGCGCAACCGAATCGCCCAAACCTTTGACGTTCGCGTTGCTGCGCCTGCTGGCCGATGGCGAATTCCATTCCGGCGAAGTGCTGGCAAGGCAATGCGGCGTCACGCGCGCCACCGTATCCAATGCCTTGCAGGATGCCGGTAAGTTCGGCCTGACTTTATATAGTGTGCGCGGGCGGGGCTATCGGCTGGCGCGCCCGCTGCAGTGGCTGGATGCAGAACTCATCCACGCCGCGCTCGGAGAGATGCAGGATGGACTGCGCATCGAGATCCTCGACCATGCCCCCTCCAGTAATGCGTTGTTGCTGCGGCGCGCCGCACAAGGCGAGCCAAGTGCCACGGTGCTGGCGGTGGAATACCAGACTGCCGGGCGCGGCCGCCT
Source organism: Pseudomonadota bacterium (assembly GCA_021847165.1). GTDB lineage: Bacteria > Pseudomonadota > Gammaproteobacteria > Burkholderiales > Gallionellaceae > Sideroxyarcus. The sequence goes on along the minus strand of JAJZUH010000117.1, from coordinate 2,217 downwards.
CGGCAGGACATGGCATGCCGGCCTGGGTGATGCGCTCACTTTTTCCCTGTTGTGGCGCTTCGGGAGCGGGCTTGCCGCGCTGTCGGGGCTGAGCCTGGCAGTCGGCGTCGCCATGATGCGTGCTTTGGCCGAGCTCGGTGTGCAGGGCGCAGGATTGAAGTGGCCGAACGATGTGTTGCTGAACGATGGCAAGCTGGCCGGCATATTGATCGAAGCGCAGGGCGATATGCTTGGTCCCAGCGCGGTGGTGATCGGCATCGGTCTCAATCTTGCCGTGCCGGAGGCGCTGCGCGATCGCATCGACCAGGCGGTAAGCGATCTGGCCGTGCAGGGTAAGGCACCGCCCGAGCGCAACCTTGTGCTTGCGGTATTATTGAAGCATTTGCTGCCGGTGCTGCGCGGGTTCGCCGAGAGCGGTTTTGCGCCCTTGCGGGCGGAGTGGGAAAGCCGGCACGTATTCCAGCAACGCCCGGTAGCATTGTGGCTGCCAGACGGATCGCAGGTTGCAGGCACGGTGCTGGGCGTGACGGAGGGGGGGGCCTTGCGCCTGGAGACGGCGCAGGGGACGCAGACGTTCAATGCGGGCGAAGTCAGCCTGAGGAAGGCATAAGTGCTACTGCTGGACGTGGGAAACAGCCGCTGCAAATGGGCGCTGGTGCAGGACGGAAGATGGCTGCATCAGGGAGTGGTAGGCAACACGGAATGGGTGGTGTTGCAGCATGCCTTCGCGGCATTGCCGGTGCCGGCACGGATACTGGCTTCCAATGTGGCGGGCGAGGCGATGGCGCAGTGCATGCGTACCGTCTGCAACCGGTGGGCATGCCCGGTGGAATTCGTGACGGCGCGTGCCGGGCAATGCGGCGTGCGTAACGGCTACGAACAGCCGGAACGGCTGGGCAGCGACCGCTGGGCGGCGCTGATCGCTGCATGGCGGCATGTGCGGGGCGCATGCCTGGTGGTGAACTGCGGGACGGCGACGACGATCGATGCGCTCTCCGCGCAGGGCGAGTTCCTCGGCGGGCTCATCCTGCCCGGCGTCAGCCTGATGCAGCACAGCCTGGCGACGAATACTGCACAGCTCGATGCCGAACAGGGGGCGCTGCGGGATTTTCCCCGTAACACGGCGGATGCCATCCACAGCGGCATGCTGCGCGCCACGCTCGGTGCCGTCCGCCATCAGTTCGGATTGCTGCAGGCGCGCGGCGGCCCGGTGCACTGCCTGCTCGGCGGCGGTGCGGTGGACGTCGTCCGGCCGCATCTGGACCTGCCTGCGGAGCGGATGGACAATCTGGTGCTACAAGGTTTGCAGATCATTGGAGAGACGGAAGCATGACGAAGTGGATCGTGGGATTGTTGTTGCTGGCCAACCTGGCATTGTTCGGCTGGATGCGCTGGGGCAATTTGCTGACCGAGGATGCAGACTCGGGAGCACTGCAGGCCGCATTGCATCCGGACAAGATCAGGTTGCTGGATGCGTTACCCGCTTCTGCCGTAGCGCCGTCAAGCGAGACCACCGGCCTGAGCCTGACCTTGTCGCCGGTCTCGGCACCTGCGGCGAGCGGCCCTGCCTCGGCCGCCCCCCACACGGCAACTCATTTGCCAGCGGTGTCTACGCCTGTTGCTGCACCGGCGCCGGTACATCCACCGGTTGCCGTATCGGCGAGTGCGCCGCTTAACACTGCCAAATGTGCAGAGTGGGGCGAATTCTCGGGCGATGACCTGTCGCGTGCGCAACAGGCCCTGGCTGTGCTCAAGCTGGGCGACAATCTGACCCAGCACGCCGTGGAGCGCAATCATGGCTACTGGGTGTACATCCCGCCGTTGAAGAAGCGGGCCAATGTGGAGAAAAAGATCGCGCAACTGAAAGAACGCGGGGTAAAGGATTACTTCGTGGTGCAGGAAAAAGGGAAGTGGCAGAACGCAATCTCGTTGGGAGTGTTCAAGACCAGGGATGCCGCGGAAAAGTATATCGCCATGTTGCGCACCAAGGACGTACGTACCGCCAAGGTGGGCGAACGTACCAGCAAACTCAAGTACACCGTATTCCTTATCCGCGATCTGGATTCGGGGACGACGGACAAGCTCAATGCCTTGCAGCAGGAATTTCCCGAGAGCGAGCTCAAGGTCGCGGCATGCAATAATTGACAGGCGGGGGTGAAATCAGCAAAATGCCGCCCTTCCGCAAAGTGCGCTGCCCGGCAACGGTGGCTGCGCCGC
>JAJZUH010000116.1 GCA_021847165.1 Pseudomonadota bacterium | reverse complement strand
CTGGTCCTGCTGCTCGAACTGGAACAGCAGACGCAACAGACGGGGGCATCGACCTGATGCTTTGCATCCCCCGCTATCCGGCTTTGGCGGAACTGCCGGCCAAGCGACCGGGCAGGCGCAACGCCAGTCTGGTCGATGGTTGTCCCTCGCTTGCAGGAAAAAGGACAAGCGTGAAAGACGTCAGGCCATGAAGGCCATGATTCTGGCGGCCGGTCGCGGCGAGCGCATGCGGCCGCTCACCGACCACACGCCCAAACCCCTGCTGCAGGCGGGCGGCAAGCCGCTCATCGTCTGGCACATCGAGCGGCTGGTGCGCGCCGGCATCGCCGATCTGGTCATCAACCATGCGCATCTCGGTCTGCAGATCGAACAGGCGCTGGGCGATGGCAGCCGGTTCGGCGCGCGTATCCGCTATTCGGACGAAGGCACTGCGCTGGAGACCGCAGGGGGCATCGCGTTCGCCCTGCACCTGCTGGGCGATCAACCCTTCGCGGTGGTCAATGGCGACATCTGGTGCGATTACGACTTTGCCAGGATGCCGGCGCTGGCGGCGCAGATGCAACGCAGCCAGGACAATCTGCATCTGGTGCTGGTGGACAACCCGGAACACCACCCCAATGGCGACTTCGGGCTGCACGGTGCCCGCGTGACCGATACCGCGCCCAGGCTCACGTTCAGCGGCATCGGCCTGTATCGTCCGGAGCTGTTCGCGCATATCGCGCGCGGAACCAGGGCGCCGCTGGCGCCGCTGCTGCGCGAACAGATTGCGGCCGGCAAGGCCGGCGGCGAGCATCACCGCGGCCTGTGGATCGATGTCGGCACGCCGCAGCGGCTGGACGAACTCGACAAGCGGCTGCGCGCACCGCAAAATGCCCGGCATGTCTGACACCGCCTTCTACGCCGAACGTCGCAAACACCTGCAAAGCCTGATGCAGCGGGGCATTGCCATTATTCCCACCGCCCCGGAAGCGGTGCGCAACGCGGACACACACTACGATTACCGCCATGACAGCCATTTCTATTACCTGACCGGGTTTGCCGAGCCGGAGGCAGTACTGGTGCTGGTTGCGGGGGAACAGATGCAGACCGTCCTGTTCTGTCGCGAGAAGAATGCGGAACGCGAGATCTGGGACGGTTTCCGTTATGGACCCGATGCGGCGAGCGAGAAGTTCGGTTTCGATGCCGCCTATTCCATCGCGCAGCTGGACGAAAAGCTGGTCGAGCTGATGGGCAACCAGCCCGCGTTGTTCTATCCGCTGGGCGCCGATCCGGACTGGGATGCGCGCATTATCAGATTGCGCGAGGCCGTGAAGGCAAAGTCGCGCAGCGGTATCCGCGCGCCAGGCGAAATCCGCGACGTGCGCGAACCGATCAACGAGATGCGCCTGATCAAGGATGCGCACGAACAGGACATCATGCGCCGTGCCGCAACGATCTCCGCCGGCGCACACCGCCGCGCCATGCGCTTCACCCGGCCGGGCCGGTTCGAATATGAAGTCGAGGCAGAACTGCTGCACGAATTCTGCCGCCATGGCGCCCGCCATCCGGCCTATACCAGCATCGTTGCCGGCGGCGCCAACGCCTGCACCCTGCACTACGTCGGCAACAACGCGCGGCTCAACGACGGCGACCTGCTGCTCATCGATGCGGGTTGCGAGCTTGACGGCTATGCCGCCGACATCACGCGCACCTTCCCGGTGAACGGCAGCTTCAGCCCCGCGCAGAAGGATGTGTACGAGATTGTGCTTGCCGCGCAGGCGGCCGCAATATCTGCGGCAAAGCCCGGCATGCGCTGGAGCGCCCCGCATGAAGCAGCGCTGCGGGTATTGGCGCAGGGTTTCATCGACCTGCGACTCTGCCGGGGCAGCCTGGAATCGGTGCTGGAGACCGAAAGCTACAAGCAGTTCTACATGCATCGCACCGGCCACTGGCTGGGCATGGATGTGCACGATGTCGGCGAATACAAGCTGGACGGTCAATGGCGCCTTCTGCAGCCAGGCATGGCGCTCACCGTCGAGCCCGGTTGCTACATCCGCCCCGACGACAGCGTGCCGCGCGAGTTGTGGAACATCGGCATCCGCATCGAGGACGATGTGCTCGTCACCGCAAAGGGCAACGAAGTGCTGACGCGGGATACGCCAAAGACGGTCAGCGAGATCGAGGAGGTCATGCGCCATGAATGAGAACAGCTGCGACATCGCCATCGTCGGCGGCGGCCCGGTGGGGGCCGCGCTGGCGATCGCACTGCAGGGCAACGACCTGAACGTGGTACTGCTCGAGGCGCGCGAATCGGACAGCAATACCACCGACCCGCGCGCCCTGGCGCTGTCCTACGGTACCCGCCTGCTGCTGCAGCGCCTGGCGGCATGGGAGAAAATACAGAACGTCAGCGGCATCAGGACCATCGAAGTCACGCAAAAGAATTCCGGCGGCAGCACGACCTTGCGCGCCGAAGAACTGAAAGTGGCCGAGATGGGTTACGTATTGCCCTATACCACCCTGCATGCCGCGCTGCAGCAGGTGCTGCGCCAGACCGACATCACCTGCCTGTATGGTGCGGCGGTCAGCGACCTGCGCAGTTCAGGCGAAGGTGCCACCCTCACCTATCAATATCAGGGCAAGCCGCACACCCTCACGGCGCGCCTTGCCGTCGTGGCCGAAGGCGGCAAGCTGCTCGAAGCTGCGCACCCGCCGCAGGTGCAGGATTACGGACAGAGCGGCATCATCGCCCATGTCACCTGCACGCAACCACGCGCAGGGATGGCGTTCGAACATTTCACCCCGCAGGGCCCGATGGCGCTGCTGCCTTACCTGGACGGCTACGAACTGGTACTGACCGCGCCGCACGATGCCGCGCAAGCCATGCTGCAATGGGATGACGCCGCCTTCCTGCAGAATCTGCAGCAGCATTTCGGCGACCGGGTGGGCACCTTCACCAGCGTCGGCAAGCGCAGCTGCTATCCGTTGCGCCTGAAGCGTGCACCCGACATCACCTTCCCGCGCACGGTACTGATCGGCAATGCCGCGCAGACCTTGCATCCGGTCGCCGGCCAAGGCTTCAACATGGGCATCCGCGATGCATGGGAACTGGCGCAGGTCATCCTCGACAGCGCTCCGGATGGCATCGGTTCGGCGGCGATGTGCGCCGCCTACCGCAAATCGCGCCGCATCGACCGCAACGCCGGCATTCGTTTCACCGACGGTCTCGTGCGCCTGTTTTCCAACGACCTGCCGCTGTTCGGCCAGGTGCGCTCCGCCGCGCTCACCCTGCTGGATTGCGTGCCGCCGGCGAAGAGGTTCGTGGCGAAGCGCATGATGTTCGGGGCGAACGGATGATGCCGGATGTCCGCTGGCGGGACACGGCAAAGCGCAGCAAGACGGATTCGATTCATTTCCTTGAGGAGGGAGCATGAGCATGACAACGAGAGCAATGCTTGCAGGGGCAATATTTTTCGCAACGTCATTCAGCGGCGCTGCCGTTGCCGATACTGCGCCGTCGGCAGATATCCAGGCGGTCAACACTGCTTGCCGGGTCGACGCGGAAATGGCCGGGTGCGGGCAGGAGGTCGTCGGTCAGGGAATGCTGAAATGCATGGGCAGCTACAAGAAATCGCATCAGGATTTCAAATTTTCTCCGGCCTGCCGCAGTGCGTTGAAGCAAATGAAGGCCGAACTTTCCGCCGATGCCCAGGACGTCAATAGCGCCTGCCGGGCCGATGCCGAAGTCACCGGGTGCGGACAGGAAGTGGTTGGCGGCGGCCTGCTGAAATGCATGGGCAGCTACAAGCGGGCGCACAGGGAGTTCAGATTCTCGGAAGGATGCCGCGATGCAATGAAGCAGATGAAGCAGGACAGGAACGCGGGCAGATAAGGTCTGCAGCGTCAGCGGATAGGCGGAGTGCCGTCCCCCGATCAGATGCTGATCCGGCCGCTTCCCAGATCGCTTACCAGGCCGGCAACATGGATCAACCCTCCGGCTTCCACCCGTAAATCCAGTAACGACGGGCGTCCCACGGCATCACCCTGGCGGATCACGCGTTGCAGCGGCAGTGCTGCGCCATGGGCGAGGAGCCAGCCGCCGAGATTGGCGCAGGCCGAGCCGGTGGCCGGATCCTCGGCGATCGAGCCCGCCTTGGGAAAGAAGAAGCGCGAAACGATCCCGCCAGTCCCGTCCTCTGCCCACACGTAGGCCATGCTGGCGCCGCGGCTCGGCGAGAAAGCATGCTGCGCCATCAGTTTGATGTCCGGCGATGCGCGCCCGACGGCGGCGACGGAACGCAACGGGATGATCAACTGCTCGCTGCCGGTATCGACCCACAGGGGCTGTTCGCCGATGTCCGCGACATCGAGCCCCAGCATGCTGGCCAGTTCGGCATGGGCCGCCTCGACCGGCCGCGTTCTGGCGGCGTTGGCCTGCAGTTCCCAGCGGTTGTCCTGGGCCGTGACCTGGATGATGCCCGCTTTCATTTCCAGCGTGAGCTTGTCGCCGGCGCGGGTGAGCGAGCGCACGACATGTGCCGTGCCCAACGTAGGATGCCCGGCGAACGGCATTTCGAAGGAAGGGGTGTAGATGCGGACCTTTGCGCTGGCGCGCTCGCTGGGGAAGACGAACGTCGTCTCCGACAGGTTCATCTGCCGTGCGATCGCCTGCATCCGGTCGTCGCTCAGGCCGCGTGCATCTTCGAATACCGCAAGCGGGTTGCCGGAGAAAGGATCGCCGGCGATGGCAAACACGTTGAGCAGGCGGAACGCGTACGTGTTCACTGCGCCAGACGTTGCAGCAGTTTTTCGTGTATCCCGCCAAAGCCGCCGTTGCTCATCACCAGGATCTGGTCGCCGGGCTTCGCTGCGCCGGCGATGGTTTCGATCAGCTGGCCCAGGTCGTCCCTGACCACGGCCTTGTCGCCCAGCGGGGCGAGCGACGCGGCGGCGTCCCAGCCGAGGTTGGCGCCGTAGCAGAACACCAGGTCGGCATCCTTCAGGCTGCCGGGCAGCGCGTCCTTCATCACGCCCAACTTCATGGTGTTGGAGCGCGGTTCGAGCACGGCGAGGATGCGCGCCTTGCCCACCTTGTGGCGCAGCCCGGCCACAGTGGTGTCGATGGCGGTGGGGTGGTGCGCGAAATCGTCGTACACGGTGATGCCGTTGACGGTGCCGCGCACTTCCATGCGGCGCTTCACGTTCTTGAATTCGGCCAGCGCGGCCAAGCCTTGCGCGACGGGCACGCCCGCGTGGCGGGCGGCGGCCAATGCAGCCAGCGCGTTCATGCGGTTGTGCTCGCCCAGCAGGTCCCATTGCAGCGTGCCCTGCATCTTGCCGTTGAGCGATATCTGGTCGTTGGCGCCGATGTTCCATCCGTCATCGCTGCCGAATCTTTCCACCGGCGTCCAGCAGCCGCGCTGGATCACGCGCTGCAACGACTCCTCGCGCCCGTTGCATACCACCAGCCCGTTGCCCGGCACGGTGCGCACCAGATGGTGGAACTGCGTCTCGATGGCCGCCAGGTCGGGGAAGATGTCGGCGTGGTCGAATTCGAGATTGTTCAGGATGGCCGTGCGCGGATGGTAGTGCACGAACTTGGAACGCTTGTCGAAGAAGGCGGTGTCGTATTCGTCTGCCTCGATCACGAAGAACGGTGCGTCGGTGATGCGCGCCGAAATGCCGAAGTTCTGCGGCACGCCGCCGATGAGGAAGCCGGGGTTCAGTCCCGCATGTTCCAGTATCCACGCCAGCATCGACGTGGTGGTGGTCTTGCCGTGCGTGCCCGCCACGCCCAGTACCCATTTGTCGCGCAACAGCGTATCCGCCAGCCATTGCGGGCCCGAAGCATACGGCAGGTTGCGGTTGAGTATCTCTTCCATCAGCGGATTGCCGCGCGATACCACGTTGCCGATGACGAACACGTCCGGCTTCAGCTCCAGCTGCTCTGTGCCCCAGCCCTCGATCAGTTCGATGCCCTGCGCTTCCAGCTGCGTGCTCATCGGCGGATAGACGTTGGCGTCGCAGCCAGTGACGCGATAGCCGGATTGTTTGGCGATGGCGGCGATGCCGCCCATGAAGGTTCCGCAGATGCCGAGGATGTGGATGTGTTTGCTCATGTCTTATGTTCTGAAAATAAAATACACCGCGCCCATCAGGCACAGCCCGGCCCAAAGATAATCCAGCTTCAACGGCTGGTTCATGTACAGCACCGCGAACGGTACGAAGATGGTCAGCGTGATGACTTCCTGCATGATCTTCAGCTGTCCGAGACTGAGCTGGGTGTAGCCGATACGGTTGGCGGGAACCTGGATCAGGTATTCGAACAGCGCGATGCCCCAGCTTGCCAGCGCGGCCACGTACCACGGCGACGAGGCGAAGTTCTTCAGG
>JAJZUH010000115.1 GCA_021847165.1 Pseudomonadota bacterium | reverse complement strand
CCGCTGCCCACCGGCCACCAGTCCAGCGACAGGTTGCGTTCGCGCATCCCGTCCAGCGCATAGAAGCGCTCCACTTCCTGCGGCATCGGCGCGAAGAACGGCATCGCCAGCCAGTAGGCGAACTGCGGATATTTGCCGTTGATGGTGATGCGGTAGGTGGTGTCATTCACCACGTCCACGCCCGCCAGCGGATACTGGTTCAGGTCGAGGAACGCATCGGGATGCGCCTTGGCGGCGGCCTGCAGCGTGGCGGCATATTCCTTGAGCCCGACGATGTATTCGCTCATCACCCCGGCAATCGGCGTGTGCAATTGCGGATGCACCAGACGCTTGATCTGGTAGGCATAGTCTGCTGCCGTCACCGTGCGCGTGCCGGTCCTGGCGAAGTCGGTCAGCGTGCGGATACCGCTCATGTCGCCGGCCTTGAGAGCGAAATTCTCCGGCGCGAAAGCCGGGTGCGGCTGGTAGCGCATGTTCGGTTTGATGTGTATCTCGTACACGCTGTAGGCAATGCGACTTGCGTCCGCCTTATCCGGCAGGCGGCGATGCATCCTGTCCAGATAGGTGACCCCGGGCATCTCGCTGGCCGCGAGCGGCACCAGCTGGTAGGGGCGCTTCAGGTAGTGGTATTGCAGCGGCGGCGCATAGATGAGCGCCAGGAACTCGTATTCGTTCTCGCTGTAGGCCTGCGCCGGGTCGAGGTGCTTGGGGCGTTCGGTGAATGCCGTGTACAGGATGGATTTGCCGTCGTCCGCAGCCGGATAAGGGTTGTTCCACAGGCCGCCATCGCACGCGGCGAGCAGCAGACACAGCAAGGCGGAATACAGGGATTTCATGGCGCAAGAGTTTAGCCGAAAGGCGGCGCTTCGCGGTAAGATTGCACCGGTATTCAACGTCAACTTCCGGAAATCACAATGAACCAAGAATGGCAGACATTCCTGACGACGCAAGGCGCGCAGATACGCGATGGCGTAGTGCAGCATTTCGGCGACGCCCCGGCGGAACGCGTGGCGACACGCGATGGCACCGTGCTGTGCGATCTGTCGCAGTTCGGGGTCATCAAGGTCTATGGCGAAGAAGCGCAAGGCTTCCTGCACAACCTGCTCAGCAGCGACGTGAAGGCGCTGTCGCCGCAGCAGGCCCAGTACAGCAGCTTCAATACGGCGAAAGGCCGCGCGCTGGCGACTTTCCTGATCTGGCGAAGCGGCGCCGAGTATTTCCTGCAACTGCCGCGCGAATTGCTGGCCCCCATCCAGAAGAAACTCTCGATGTATGTCTTGCGTTCCAAAGTAAAGATTGAGAATGTTAGTGACGAGCTGGTTTCTTTCGGTATCTCCGGCAGTAATGGCGCCAAATTGCTCAAAGAACATGTCGCCACGACTCTACCGAAAGGTCTCCTCGATGTAGAAGGTGTGTCGCATCAAGGTGGCACCGGGACATATCCTTATTTCACTGTTGTTCGCCTGAGTGACAACCGTTTCCAAATCAATACTGCACCGCAACATGCTCCCGCCTTATGGCGTAATCTGGCCAAAGGCGCCACACCAGCCGGCTCCCCCTGCTGGGACTGGCTCGACATCCGCGCGGGCATTCCGGTCATCCTGCCGCAGACGCAGGAACAGTTTGTGCCGCAGATGGCCAACCTCGACCTCATCGGTGCGGTGAATTTCAAGAAAGGCTGCTACCCCGGCCAGGAGATCGTGGCGCGCATGCAATATCTGGGCAAGAACAAGCGCCGCATGTACCTGGCGCATGTCTTCAGCGAAACCAGCCCGCAGGCTGGCGATGAATTGTTCAGCATGGAGATGGAAGGCCAGTCCTGCGGCATGGTCGTGAACGCGCAGGCCGCCCCCGGCGGCGGCCATGACCTGCTGGCGGTGATCCAGATCGCCAGCCACGATGCCTTCCCGGTCCATCTGGGCTCGCTCACCGGCGCGCGACTGCAGTTCCAGCCGCTGCCCTACCCGCTGCCGTGAACCTGCCCGCCCAACTCTTTCCGGGCGACTGGTTGTGGTTGGCTAATTTCGTGTTCGGATTCTTCCTCTATCGCGCCGTGCGCCAGGCCCCCTGGCGCACCTTGCTCGACAACGGCGTCATGGTCAACGCGCTGGTCGCCCTGCTGTTCGGCGCATTCATGTTATGGCAGCTCAATGCCGGCTTCCGCCCCGGCTTCAATTTCCACATCCTCGGCTCGACCCTGTTCATGCTGATGTTCGGCTGGCCGATCGCCGGCGTCGCCATCACGCTGGTGATGCTCGCCACCTGGCTGCGCGCCGACCTGGGGTTCCTCTCGTTCGGCCTCAATGGCCTGCTGATGATCGCCCTGCCCGTGCTGTTCGGCGACTGGCTGCTGCGCCTGAGCAAGCGCCGCCTGCCCAAAAACCTGTTCCTGTTCGTGCTGTGGAACGGTTTCTTTTGCGGCGCCCTGTCCATCGTGCTGAATGTGCTCGCCACCACCCTGCTGCTGTTGCTGCTGAGCCGCTATACCTGGGCGCAGATCCAGTACCATTACCTCGTCGCCACCCCCATCATCATGATCACGGAGGCGTTTACCACAGGCATGCTGATCACCGCCTTCACGGTGTTCCAGCCGCAGGCGGTGATGAATTTCAGCGATGAGGAATATCTAGCGGGGAAGTAACTTCAGCTTCATCTTCTTGTGCGGCATCCCGGCATCCAGGAACTCCTTGCCATGCTCGACGAAACCGAAATTCTGGTAGAAAGGGATGGCGTGGATCTGCGCGTCGACATCCACCTGCTTGTAACCACGCGAACGCGCTTCGTCGAGCAAGGCCTCGATGATCGCCGTACCCACCTTCTGCTTGCGCCATTGCGGCAGCACCGCCACGCGGCCGATGTGGCCGTTCGGCTGCATGCGGCCGCAGCCGATGGCGTCGCCGTTCAGGCTCAGCGCCAGGGCGTGGCGGCAGGCGTCGTCCTTGCCGTCCCACTCCAGTTCTGCCGGTACGTTCTGCTCGCGGATGAACACCGCCTCGCGGATGGCACGCAGCAACGGTTCGCCATCGTGCCAGCACACCAGGCTGACTGTGAAAGGTGCACTCATGACTCAGCTCCTGTCCTCTCCCCTGCAGCCGGCCTGGACAGCGGGGGAAAAGCGCTATTGTTATTGGACTATCTCATGCCGTGATTTCGACTCCCGTTCCCGCCTGCACCAGCTCGAACAATTCCATCAGTTCCGCATTGCGCATGCGCACGCAACCGCGCGATCCCGGCATGCCCAGCACCGTGCTGTCGGGCGTGCCGTGGATATAGACGTAGCGGCGCATGGTATCGCACGATCCGCCGCGGTTGTAGCCGCTCTCGCATCCCGACAGCCACAGGATGCGCGTCAGGATCCAGTCGCGCCCGGGGTAACGCGCCCCCAGTTCCGGCGTATAGACCTCGCCCGTCGGGCGCCGTTTGACGAACACCGCGTTCTCGGGCTGCCCAGCGCCTATCCTGGCGCGAATGACATGCTTGCCGCGCGGCGTGCAAAAACTCCCGTTCTCCTCGCCCGCGCCGTTCGCCCCCGTGGAGACCGGGTAGCGGCGCAACAGCTTGCCGTTGTCGTCGAACAGCTCCAGCACCTGCTTCTGGATGCTGATGGATATCCTCATGATGCCTTCTGCTGCGCGCGCCGCATCGCGAAGAAATCGCTCAGCACGCTGCCGCATTCCTCTGCCAGCACGCCACCGTGGATGCGCGCATGATGGTTCAGGCGCGTCTCGGCGAACAGGTTGAACACGCTGCCCGCCGCACCGGTCTTCGGATCACGCGCACCGAATACCACGCGCGCGATGCGGGCATGGAACATGGCACCCACGCACATCACGCAGGGTTCCAGCGTGACGAAAAGCTCGCAGCCTACCAGCCGATAGTTACCGAGATGTTGCGCCGCGTCGCGCAGCGCGGCGATCTCGGCATGGGCGGAAGGATCATGCCGGGAGATGGGCGCATTGCTGCCCCGTCCGACGATCTCGCCGTCCTTCACCACCACCGCCCCGACGGGCACCTCGCCCGCCTGTGCCGCCTGCCGTGCCAGATCGAGCGCTACTCGCATAAAGCCCCTGTCGGCTTCATCGGTTACAACGTCAGGCTGCGCTGGAGTCGGGGTCTGCAAATTCATGTCGCCATTGTACGGAGAAAATCCGGATTGCCAAACGATACGGCGAGGCCGAGAATCGGCATGCCGCCAACACCGAAACGCCACATGCAGCTCGCCCGGAAAAATACTCTACGCCCCTCTCGCCGGAAGTTCGAGCGCGAACAGACGCGGGGTGAAGAGATCGCCAACAGCTTGAGCCACGGCGGCGGGCTGGTCGCCGCAATCGTGGCGACCCCATTCATCATCCTGCATGCAAGAGCGCTCAACGAAACCAGGTATCTGGTCGGCGTGAGCATCTTCGCCGCCAGCATGATCCTGCTCTATCTCGGCTCCACCCTGTACCACGCGCTGCCTCCCGGCAAACTCAAGCATGCCTTCCGCATCATCGAGCATTCCGCAATCTACCTGCTGATTGCCGGCACCTATACCCCTTTCACGCTCGGGGTACTCTACGGCCCATGGGGCTGGACGCTGCTGAGCCTGATCTGGAGCCTGGCGCTGGTCGGCGTGGCACTGAAGGTGCTGAACCGCATCTCCCATCCCGTCCTGTCCACGGCGCTGTATCTGCTGATGGGGTGGCTCATCCTGATTGCGGCAGACCCGCTGTTTACCCGCCTGCCCGTATCCGGCATCGCCTGGCTGGTCGCCGGGGGGCTGGCTTATACCGCGGGCACCGCATTCTTTGCCGCCGATGCGCGCCTGCGCTACGGCCACTTCATCTGGCATCTGTTCGTGCTTATGGGCACCACCTGCCATTATTTCGCGGTGTACTGGTACGCGGCCTGAGCGCAGAAATTTGCGCTTGCCTTGGCGGGCGATTTTGACAACAATGGCGACAGTTACCGGAGTCTTTGATGCCAAAACAAGCTGTAGCCGATTTCACCCTGCCCGCCACCGGCGGTGTCGATTTCAAGCTCTACCCGATACACAGCAGATCCCTGGTGGTCTATTTCTACCCCAAGGACAGCACGCCCGGTTGCACCACCGAGGCGCAGCAGTTTCGCGACCTGTATCCAGAGTACCTGAAAGCGGGATGCGAGATCGTCGGTATCTCGCGCGACAGCATCAAATCGCATGAGAACTTCAAGGCAAAATTCACCCTGCCGTTCGCGCTGCTCTCCGATGCGGACGAGACGGTATGCAATCTGTTCGGCGTGATGAAGCAGAAGATGATGTACGGCAAACAAGTGCGCGGCATCGAACGCAGCACCTTCGTGCTCGACCAGCACGGCAGCATCCGCAAGGAATGGCGCGGACTCAAGGCAGACGGCCACGCCCGGGAAGTTCTCACTTTTGTTCAAACTCTGTAAAGGACGACATGAACGCACGTAAAGCAACAACGGACAGGGACACCAAACTCTTCGTGCTGGACACCAACGTGCTGATGCACGACCCGACCAGCCTGTTCCGCTTCGAGGAGCACGATGTCTACCTGCCGATGTTCGTACTGGAAGAACTGGACAACAACAAGAAGGGCATGACCGAGGTCGCCCGCAACGCTCGCCAGGCCAGCCGCTTCATCGACAACCTGATCAGCGAAAGCGAAGCGCACATCGAGGAAGGCGTCCGCCTGGATGCCCTGGGCAACATGAACGCGACCGGGCGCCTGTTCCTGCAGACCGAGTTCATCTCCAGCCAGTTGCCGGAGAACCTGGCCAACGGCAAAGCCGACAACGCGATCCTCGGCGTGGTCGCCTACCTGCACAAGCTGTTCCCGAAGCGCCAGGTCGCGCTGGTGTCCAAAGACATCAACATGCGCATCAAGGCGCGTGCTCTCGGCCTGTCGGCGCAGGACTATTTCAACGACAAGGTGCTGGAAGACACCGACCTGCTCTACACCGGCGTGCGCGAGCTGCACCCGGACTTCTGGGAGAAGAACGGCAAGGACATGGTATCCGGCACGCAGGGCGGGCATACCTTCTACAACATCAAGGGGCCGGATTGCCGCGACCTGCTGGTGAACGAGTTCGTGTTCCAGGACGATCCCAGCAACCCGTTCTTCGCCGTGGTGGCGGCCCAGGACAACAACACGGCAACGCTGCGCACCCTGACCGACTATACGCACAGCAAGAACGCCATCTGGGGCATCACCGCGCGCAATCGCGAACAGAACTTCGTGCTCAACTTGCTGATGAACCCCGAGATCGACTTCGTCACGCTGCTGGGCCAGGCCGGCACCGGCAAGACCCTGCTCACGCTGGCGGCGGGCCTGATGCAGACGCTGGAACACAAGCTCTATTCCGAGATCATCATGACCCGCGTCACCGTGCCGGTGGGCGAGGACATCGGCTTCCTGCCGGGCACCGAGGAAGAGAAGATGTCGCCCTGGATGGGCGCGCTGGACGACAACCTGGACGTGCTCAACAAATCGGACGATGAAGGCGGCGAATGGGGCCGTGCCGCGAC
>JAJZUH010000114.1 GCA_021847165.1 Pseudomonadota bacterium | reverse complement strand
ATGCCGGCAACGGCCGCTCGGTCTACAGCTTCTGCATGTGCCCGGGCGGCACCGTGGTGGCAGCGACCTCCGAGGAAGGCCGCGTGGTGACCAACGGCATGAGCCAGTATTCGCGCAACGAGCGCAATGCCAACAGCGGCATCGTGGTCGGCATTACACCGCAGGATTACCCCGGCGACGTGCTCGCCGGCGTGGAATTCCAGCGCAAGTGGGAGGCGCGTGCGTTCGAACTGGGCGGCAGGAACTACAATGCGCCGGCACAGCGCGTCGGCGATTTCCTTGCCGGGCGACCTTCGACACATCTCGGCGAAGTGCTGCCGTCGTATACCCCCGGCGTGACGCCGACCGACCTTTCCACCGCGCTGCCCGATTACGCCATCGCCGCCATCCGCGAGGCGCTGCCTGCATTCGAGCAACAGATCCACGGCTTTGCCATGGATGATGCAGTACTGACCGGCGTGGAGACGCGCACCTCCTCCCCGGTGCGCATCAAGCGCGGCGAGGATTTCCAGAGCGTCAATATCAGGGGCTTGTATCCGGCCGGCGAAGGCGCGGGCTATGCAGGCGGGATATTGTCTGCCGCGGTGGACGGCATCGAAGTGGCCGAGGCAGTCGCGCTGGACATGGCGACGCAGCGGATCGCACAGGCAACTTGAATGCTTGTCATCAATGCCATTCCGAACGACACCGAAACCGTCATTGCAGGCATGCCGACGCGTCAGGTGAAAGCGCTTGCCCTGGCATTGTTCCTGGCGGCTGCCGCAAGCTGCCAGAACGCCCATGCCGATGATGCCAAGCATGATGGACTATGGCGGGGCAATGGCGGCGCGGCCTTTTCCGACTCGTACGGGAACACCCAAAGCTCCAGCCTGACGATCACTGCAGATGCCACGCGACAGACCCAGGAAGACAAGCTTTCGCTCAACGGCCAATACGTCGGCAGTCGTGCGCAAACCACCAGCAATGGCGTGACCAGCACCAGCACGACCGCCAACCAGTGGGAAGCGCGTTCCCGCTACGACCACAATATTTCAGAGAAGAATTTCGATTTTGGCGGACTCGATTTCAACCGCGACCAGATCCAGCTGCTCAGTCTGCGCACCGTGGTCAGTGGCGGTCTGGGCCGCCACGTGATCAAGACGGACGAGACACAGTGGGATGTCCTGGGCGGTCTCTCGTACCGGGCAGACCGCTACAGCAATCCTGGCGTCACCATCAACAACCAGGCAACGATGGGTTTCGATACGACGGAATTCCTGCTGGGCGAGGAATCGACCAACAAACTGACGGAATCCACCACATTCAAGCAGCATCTGATGTACCGCCCCAACATCAACCGCGACAAGGGCTATCTTGTCACATTCGATTCGACCCTGATGGTCGCGATCAACAAGACATTGAGCTTGAGAGTCTCGTTACAGGAACGTTTCAACAGCCTGGCGCAGGCTCCGATCAAGAAGAACGACACCCTGTTCTTCACCGGGATCAACGTAAAATTCGGTGAGTGACGGCCTGCCTGGCCAATGGCGAGAAATGCCCTCTGCCGGCGACCAGGCGCATGAGCCTGCATTCGGCCGGCAAGGTCGCCGAGTGGCTTGCGCGAAATACCCGGACAACCGGAAGCAGCATGGCCGGTCGTATTGCGGTAAATCCGGTTCGCATTTATATTGCATGCGGCAAAGACGCCGAAGTCGGAACGGCGCAGAAGCGGAACGGTAAAGCATCCAGAAAAACATGAAGCTGCGGCCTGTTACAGAATGACGCGCAGCCATCGCGGATGGCACTTACGTGCGGTACTCTTTCAGCAAAAAGGGGGTGGTTGTGCATCATCTGACCAGATCGCTGTTGCTTGTCGTGTGCATGCTGGTGAATGCATCCGCCTCGGCCCAGCCCGACGCACCCAGGCCGCTCATCCTCGGCGTCCATCCCTATCTGCCCCACAACGAAATCATTTCCCGCTTCACCCCGCTGGCCGACTACCTCGCCCAGGCCATCGGCCGTCCGGTCACGGTGCGCGTCGGCCGGGACTACAACGAGCACATCGAAGCCATCGGCAGCGACAGCATCGATATCGCCTACATGGGACCGGCCCCTTATGTGCAAATGATGGCGAAGTACGGAAGAAAACCATTGCTGGCGCGGCAGGTGATCAATGACAGCCCGTTCCTGCAAGGCGAGATCGTCGTCCGCCAGGACAGCAAACTCAGCTCCCTCAAGGAACTCAAGGGCAAGAATTTCTGTTTCGGCGACAGCAATTCCACCATGAGTTCCCTCCTGCCCCAGCGCATGCTGGAGAATGCGGGCGTTCCGCTGAGCCGGCTGGGCAACTACAAATTTCTCGAGGGCCACCAGAATGTGGCGCTGGCGGTGCTGGCCGGCAATTGCGATGCAGGCGCGGTCAAAAGGGAAGTGTTCCAGGAATTCGAATCCAGGGGTTTGCGCGTTCTGGCTGAAATGCCCCAGGTAGCCGACCATGTGTTTGTGGCAAGTGCCAAACTGCCCGCCCCGCTGGTCGGCAAGCTGCGCACTGCCATGCTGGCACTGAACACGCAGCCTGGAGGCAGGGCAATCATGGGCAAGATCCATCCCGACTTGACGGCACTGGTCGCACCGAAGGATGGCGACTACAACAGCCTGCGCACCTTGCTGAAAGTAGCGCCCTCTTCCACTTCCGGACCACATTGAACCCTCATGAGCGTCAAAACCTCCTCCGACAGACTGCCCTGGCTGTTTCTTCTTGTCCTCCTGACGGTGCTGGGTGCCGTTTCGGCCGTGCTGCTCGGAAACAAATTCAACGAGGATCTCAAGCTGGCGCGCACATCGGCGACACAGCAATTGCAATTGATCACCTCCGTTCTTGCTTCAGAACTTGAACGCGGCAATTATCAGAATATCGATACCCTGTTCAGCCAGTGGGCCAAGGCAAACGAAAACATCGTCCAGTTGCGGCTCGTATCGGCCAACGGTTTCCAGATCGCCAGCTATACGCGGCCGACTGCCGGCAGCCACCTGCTTGACCTCGATGCCCCCATTTCCTACTCGTATCGCGAGGAAGCGACGTTCCACCTCCGCATCGACATGGATCCGGCTTACCAGCGCCAGACAAGTTTCGCGCTTCAATTCACCGGGATGTTCCTCGCGTTTTCCATATTGGCCGCATTGATCCTGCACTTCGCCATCAAGAGCAAGCAGGAATCCGCCAAGGCCCGGCGCATCAGCCGCCTGTACAACGCGCTCAGCGAGATCAATCAGGCCATCGTGCGCATGGAAACGGAAGAGCACCTGTTTCCGCTGGTATGCCGTTGCGCGGTGAATTTTGGCGGCATGAGCATGGCCTGGGTCGGGCAGATCGACGAGAAAAGCAAATTGCTGCTTCCGGTAGCCAGTTACGGCAGCGGACTGGACTACCTCGACGGACTCGTCGTCTCGTCGATTGCGGATACGCCGGAGGGACGCGGACCCAGCGGCATCGCTTTCCGCGAGAGTCGTCCGGTCATCGTCAATGACTATTCCGCCTCCCCGCTCACTTCCCCCTGGAAGAGCCGGGTTGCCGCGAATTACTGGCAATCAACCGCATCCTTTCCGATAGCGCGCGGCGGACGGCCGTTTGCCGTGCTCACTGTTTACCATCCGGAAACCGGCGCCTTCGACCAGGAGGCGATCGCGTTGCTGGACGAGATGTCGCGCGACATCTCCTTCTCGCTGGATAATTTCGACCGCGAGGTTCAGCGCAAGGCAGCCGAGAAATCCCTGCAGATGGCCGCCTCCATCTACGAGAACAGCAGCGAAGGCATGATGATCACCGATGCGGACAACCTGATCATCGCGGTCAATCCCGCTTTCACCAGGATCACCGGCTACGCGCTTGAGGAAGCGATCGGGAAGAACCCCAGCATCCTGAAATCCGGCCGGCATGACCATGATTTCTATCAGTCCATGTGGGGGGAAATCGCGGCGACCGGGAAATGGACAGGCGAGATATGGGACCGGCGCAAGGATGGCGAGGTTTACCCCAAATGGCTGACCATCAACACGATCCTCAATGAAGCAGGAGCGGTACATCACCGGATCGCGTTGTTCACCGACATCTCGCAGAAGAAACAGACCGAGGAGCTGATCTGGCAACAGGCGAATTTCGACCACCTGACCGGGCTGCCGAACTGGCGGATGTTCCACCACCGGCTGGAGCAGGAAATCAAGAAATCGCGCCGGACCGGACTGCCGCTGGCGGTGATGTTCCTCGATCTCGATCACTTCAAGGAGGTCAATGACACCCTGGGCCACGCCAAGGGCGACATGCTGCTGAACGAAGCCGCGCGGCGGCTGGTAGGCTGCGTGCGCGATTCCGACACCGTCGCCCGCTTCGGAGGGGACGAGTTTGTGCTCATCCTGGGCGAACTTGGCGATCCGGACAATGTGGAACGCATCAACGAATGCATCCTGCAGAATCTGTCAGCCCCGTTCGAACTGGGCAGCGAGTCGGTGTACATATCCGTCAGTATCGGCGTCACCATCTACCCCGCCGACGCAACGGAGATCGAGGAGCTGCTCCGGAATGCCGACCAGGCGATGTATGCCGCCAAGAACGCCGGGCGCAACCGCTACAGCTACTACACCCAGGCCATGCAGCAGGTCGCGCAGAACCGCATGAGCCTGTCCAATGACCTGCACCATGCCCTGGCGGAAAAACAGTTCTGGCTCGCCTACCAGCCTATCGTCGAGCTCGCGACGGGTTGCATCCACAAGACTGAGGCGTTGATCCGCTGGCAACATCCGAAACGCGGCATTGTCAGCCCGGCCGAGTTCATCCCCATCGCGGAACAGAGCGGCATGATCACGAAAATCGGCGACTGGGTATTCCGCCAGGCTGCGCAGCAGGCAAAACAATGGCAGCACCAGTACGGAAAGAATATCCAGATCAGCATCAACAAGTCGCCGGTCCAGTTCAGGAGCGACGGCAATGTCCATTCGGCATGGTTCGAGTATCTGAAAGAACTGGGCCTGCCGGGAAGCAGCATCGTGGTGGAGATCACCGAAGGCCTGCTGATGGAAGCCAAGGACGGCATCGTCAGCAAACTGCTCGCCTTCCGGGATAACGGCATCCAGGTGGCACTGGACGATTTCGGGACCGGGTATTCGTCGCTTTCCTACCTGAAGAAGTTCGACATCGATTACATCAAGATCGACCAGTCCTTTGTGCGCAACCTCGCACCCGGTTCAAGCGACCTGGCGCTGTGCGAAGCCATGGTGATGATGGCCCACAAACTGGGCATCAAGGTGATCGCCGAAGGTGTGGAAACGCAGGAACAATGCGATCTGCTGGTCGCAGCGGGATGCGACTACGGACAGGGCTACCTGTTCTCCAAACCATTGCTGCCGCAGGATTTCGAAAGCTTCCTGAGCCGATCCTCAACAGCCCCGCTGGCCTGAAACGACCGATGGAGCTTGGCCGGGAAGATCAATGGAATGTCCGGTTTGCCGGCATCGACGCGATGTCGGCAAACACGGCATTGGCATCCACGCAGTCGAAAACATAACTCTGGTTGCAGAATTCGCAATGCACCTGGACGTCGCCCCGTTCGGCCAGGATCGAATCCACCTCTTCCCGTCCAAGCATGCGCAGCATGCGCGCCACATTCTCGCGTGAGCAGGTGCAGTGGAACACCACCGGCTGCGCGTCGAACAGCCGTATGTCCTCTTCATGGTACAGCCGATGCACGAGCTCGGTCGCTGGCAAGCCCAGCAACTCGTCGGACCGGAGGGTGTCGGCAATCTGCGCCGCACGCCCCCAGGCATCCTCGTCCGCGGGTTCTTTCTGCTCGGGAAGTTTCTGCAACAGCATGCCGGCCGCGTGCTCCCCATCGGCAGCCAGCCACAAACGCGTTTCCAGCTGTTCAGAACGCATCATGTAGTTCTGCAGAATTTCGGCGATGCTGTCGCCTTCCAGTGCGATGATGCCCTGATATGCCTGGTTGCCGTCCTTGGGATCGAGCGTGATGACGAAACGTCCGTCGTCGCCCACCAGATCCTGCAGCGTGCCATGCGGCAGCTCGCCCTCCCACTTTGCGGTTGCGCGCAATTCGAGGTCGCCGGTGCATTCCACCACCAACAGCTTCACCCTGCCCTTGCCATGAATCTGCAACACCATGGAGCCGCGCAACTTGAGTGTTGCCGCCAGCAATACGGTTGCAGCACACAGTTCGCCCATGAGGTTGCGCAATACGGGTGGATAGTCATGCCGCTCGATCACGTTCCGCCATGCAGCATGGAGATGCACGATCTCGCCGCGTATCGGGGCATGTTCAAACAGGAAACGTCGCAGGGTATCAAGTGAGTTTTTCATGGCGGGGGATGATAACACCGCGCTTGATCCGCCGCGAAAAGAACAGGGGCAGCCTGAGCTGCCCCTGTCGTTAGCGAACCGGACTGTATCAGTCGTAGTCCGGATAGTTCGGGATGGAGACGGTGTCGCTGTCGAAGATGCCCTTGTCCGCCTTGGTGTGGCAGGCGTTGCAGTAGCTCAGCGATTTCACATCCTTGTTGCCC
>JAJZUH010000113.1 GCA_021847165.1 Pseudomonadota bacterium | reverse complement strand
GCATCCATGCAGGCCACCACCGCCACCCGCTTGGATGGCCTGATCGGCTGCTTTCCGGGATGATTAGGCTTGTGGGTCGCCTTGCCTTCGGCATACTGTTTGTTGTTTTCGAGCAGTTGTTCTGTTTCAGCCATTTTTCCCTCCTATTTCGAATGGTCCTTCATGTATAGACCATAAGCAGAGTTGTGATTTGCGGTCAGGCATCGGTCAGTTACAATAGATCTGTCGAACGTCAGGCGGCGATTTCAGTTGTGATTTGCGGTCAGGCATCGGTCAGTTACAATTGCCCTGATTGAGGCGAGTCTGACCGGTCAGTTGTGATTTGCGGTCAGGCATCGGTCAGTTACAATGAAGAGCGCCATTTGACCGTTATCATACGTGTTGTGATTTGCGGTCAGGCATCGGTCAGTTACAATTGTTCATCGTGTGATTCGCAACGACCAGGGGTTGTGATTTGCGGTCAGGCATCGGTCAGTTACAATGAAAACAACAATGGCGCTTATACGTTCACGTTGTGATTTGCGGTCAGGCATCGGTCAGTTACAATAATCGGCCACTTTGGCGTATGCACAGATTTAGTTGTGATTTGCGGTCAGGCATCGGTCAGTTACAATGTATGCAACTCCGACCGGGTTAGTTCCAACGTTGTGATTTGCGGTCAGGCATCGGTCAGTTACAATACCGCCGCTGACGGAAAGATAGAAGAAGCGTTGTGATTTGCGGTCAGGCATCGGTCAGTTACAATGCAGTCGCGCTTGAGCAACTCAGCCCACGCGTTGTGATTTGCGGTCAGGCATCGGTCAGTTACAATCTGAGGCTCCTGCTGAGGAAGACAAGCAGGGTTGTGATTTGCGGTCAGGCATCGGTCAGTTACAATCGCTGGCCTAAACTCGTAGGCCGGTACTAGTTGTGATTTGCGGTCAGGCATCGGTCAGTTACAATTACATGAACGATCGTGAACGCCGTTGGGCGGTTGTGATTTGCGGTCAGGCATCGGTCAGTTACAATGGGAGTGGTAAATGGCCAAGAAAAAACAAAGTTGTGATTTGCGGTCAGGCATCGGTCAGTTACAATAGTGACGAAGAACAGGGCAACGTTGATTGCGTTGTGATTTGCGGTCAGGCATCGGTCAGTTACAATGCTGGACCACAGTTAGGCACGCTCGGCAGCGTTGTGATTTGCGGTCAGGCATCGGTCAGTTACAATCATACGAAGGGCATTGACCAAGACACGGCGTTGTGATTTGCGGTCAGGCATCGGTCAGTTACAATACCCTGGCTACAACACATTGATAGATTGTTGAAAAGCAGAAAACCCGGTGGGGAAATCTACCGGGTTTTTCTGCTTTAATTTTGAGTAAGTAGCGTTTTTCATGAGTCAAAAAAGGCTGATTTGTTCCGGAGCCGCTTCGGTTGCCTTGCGGGTCTTGCCGAAGAACACCTTCATCCGTTCGAACTGTTTGTCGGTCACGGTCAGCACGCGAACCTCGCCGTCGTCCGGCAGAAACGATTTTATCCTGCTTTCATGCACGTCGGCATTTTCTTCGCTGGGGCAGTGCCTTCCGTAGACTGAGAACTGCATCATGTTGAATCCATCGTTCAGCAGCGCTTCCCTGAAGTCGTGATAGGCGCGTCGTGCGGCTTTTGTGTCGGTGGGCAGGTCGAACATGGCGATGATCCACATGCTGCGAAATCCTCCGAAGCTCATAATTCCGGAATCTCCACTTCCTTGTCTTCGCCTGCCAGAACCTTGCGCACGCTGGCGGCGTACTGGTGCAGCGCAACCATGATCGGGAATTTTCTTTCTCCGATGGCGCAACTCCAACTCAGGATTTCAAGCAAGGCTCGCTTGTTCTGTGGCGTGAGTTCGATGTTTTCAGGCTGCATTTCGCAGATCTCGTAAACCTTGATGTCCACCAGCGGGCGCAATGGTTCCATCAGATCGTCAGCCAGCGCGAAGCTGTTGTACTGGTTGCGGTGATGCACGCCAAGAGCGGGATGCAGCCCCGCGCCCACTACTGCGCGCGCTACTGCACCGCGCATCACGGCATAGCCGTAGTTGAGCATGGCGTTGATTCCGGGGAGATCCTGGTTTCTGCGGAATTCCGGGCCGAACAGTCTTTGCCAGTAGATGCGCGCCGCCTGCGCCTCGATGTTTTCAGGGTCGCCGCTTTTTACCTTGGAGGCATAGGCGTGGAGCGGCTTGTCGTCTCCCGTGGCGGATTGCAGCACCTTGGCCTGCTCATGGATCTTGGATTGAACGATTCGCTGCCATATCCGTTTGCAGGCTGGTTCGGTGGCTGCGATCTGTTGGCCCAGCGTCTTGCTGTGAAGCGTATGCCCATCCAGAGGCAGGAGGATGGCACTCGGCAGATGCCTGCTGTCGCATATCAGCACCACCACGTTGTTTTCGAAGCATGCCGTGAGCAATCCTTGGGTATGCGTGATGCCGGGATGGTCGAGGATCAGCATGCCCAGGTCCTCTATTGGTACATTTCCGATCTCAACCCCGTCGCGTTCGATTTCCATCTGCCGGTTGCGCAGATGCAGGTAGGCGGGGGTGCTGATTTCGACGATGCGCTTAATCATTGCATGGTGCGATGTTGCCTAGTGGGTCAGCACTGACTTTGGCTGCTTGCAGGCTATTCGGAGTCTTTTTTAGTCTTGTGGAGTTGTCATCCAGAATTGCAGCAGTGTGTTTCCTAAGTACGATTGCTTCATTGGATCCGTCCAGCAATTGCACCCGGAAAAAATCGGTAGATCCGTTATTTTCAACCAAAACTAAATCATTGACTGCCAGCGACATGATGAATTTCCACCCCTCCCCATGATTGCGCTGCACAATGTCTGTTTTTGCCCGACGCGCTCGCTGCGCAGCCTCCATGGCAGTAACGAAGATGCCTTTGCGCTTGCCGGAGTTCACATGCTCGATAATCTCGACATGATGGTTATTGCCGTATTTGAAGAATTTGTAATCTCGGCTTTGTCCCTTGCGAATGGGGTGGGTTGTGCTTTTGTTGAAGTTTGTAACAAGCCGAACAGTCCGAATAGGCGTTTTGCCATCTATGTGTAGAAGAGGATTATTCGGGTCGCCAAAAGCTGCTTTGCTGTTGTTGGCAAACTGAGTCAACCGAGCCTCGACTAGTTCGCGTATTTTGTTATCGCGTATCTTGCCGATTTCATTTGCGGTAAGCGTTGCCAATGGCTTGCGATAAACAAATCGGTCTTCGATGTTAACCTTCCCGTTTTTCGGATCGACAATTTCTTCTTTGAAATGGCCATAGGCGGTATCCTCGTGCAGCGCACCGCTGATCTTGCGCGCGGGGGCATGCGATACGATGATGGAATCTATTTTCGCGTAAACGTCATCGTAGAAACCATCCCACGGTTGCGGCATGTCGAAGCGGCTTTTGTCGATTGAGACGCTTTGCGCGGAAAGGCGCGACAGCTTCTGAAGCAGGCTTCTGTTCGTCAGCGCGATGACCACGGCATCTATCGCATGGTGGCGATGGTCTGCCCGGTTTTTCTCGTTCCGTCCATCGGGAGAGAGCAGCGTGTTGAGCTTCCAGCGGTGGCGCAGGGTTGCGGTAGCTTCGCCCTTGCTGACTTCCACGGGCATCCCGAGCTGTTGCAGAAAATTTCTAACCTCCACGCAGATGTATCGCGTGTCGTTCAGTTGCCGCTCGATGAACTTGTCAGTTTCGATTCCGTTTTGCTCGAAGCGGCGGCGTTTCGGAAAGGGAAGCGCCTTGATGCGCTGGAAAATCTCAGCGTAGGCCAGTGGATCGCCTTGCCCGATTTCGTAGGGCGTGTTGTTGAGTTTTACCTGCCGGTTGTATGTCGCCATGCACAGCGTCTTGTTCATGTAGGAGTCGTCCAGAGAGCGGCTGTAAGGCAGGATATGCTCGACATCCACTTCCGGAGAGAACAGCATTTCGCGCGAGATGACCGTGCCGGTATAGGGGCAGATTTCCTTGCATTCCTGCCACATGTGGTATTTCTGGAGGTCCGCGCGGGTAGGGTGCTGGATGCCGAATTCGTTGCGCAGGATTTCAGCGGCGAGGTCATTGGCCTTTTTCTGTTTGTTCTGTTCCCGTTGCAACTCTTCTTTCTGCCGCTTCGAGAGTTTCATGTCGCGAGCCATCTCCACGCGAATGATAGAAGGTTTGCCATACTTGCGCACAATGGCATTGACCACCTTGCGCGTCTCGAACAATGCCTTCTGGACTACAGGGTTACGCACGTTCGGCGGCTCCGGGAGTTTTTCCAGCGAACCTTTGGCGCTCGGGTTGCTGTGATCGTAGCCCGCCGCCTTGCATGCATCGCTGTATATCATGCCACGTTCGAGATGAGGCAAAATGGCTCGCATGGCCTTGGCGGAAAGCCGCGCATAACCCGGCTCCAGCTCGATCTTGGCGAGCGCCTCTGAAGTCGCATCATCGAAATTCCAATGATTCTTCATTCGGTTTAGGAATCCTTGCTCGTTGTCTATGGTGAGCAGGTCCGTCACCAAACCGTCCTGCTGCTGTGTTGTGAGCGCATCCCAGCGTTCGCCCAGCGCACCGCGCAGGTCGCATGCGGTACGATTGCCCAGCAGCTTGTCCTTTTTTCCTTCCTCCAGGTTGAAGGTTTCGCCTTCATGCAGGCTGTCCCTCTTGTTCCAGCCAAGCGTTTTTCGGGCAGTCCCCCAAGTCATGCTTTTTTGCCGGTCGAGTGCTTCGGCAAGTTTGTTTCGCTCATCCTGCGTGAGCGGACGGCTTTCGTGTGTAACCGGATTCTTGACGGTCAGATGGTTGATGTCCTGGAGGATGCGGAAGCGTTGTGCTGGCGGGATGGCTTTGGAGGCGCGTTTGCGTGTTGGTTCGAATGTGCATTTGCCGATGAGATGCCCCTGCGATTTCAACGGACGCTGGAAAAAGATGGTGTTGTGTATGGCAACCTTGAGTGCTTTCGTCAGTAGTTTAGGCGCGAAAGATGCTTGTTTGTTCCACAGTTGCTCGAATTCTTCCGCATACATGGCCCGGTCTGTGTAGCGTCTGCGCTGCGTGGGTTGATCGGCCAGAAATGCGCCGAGAGTCTGGCCTCGCATTTCGGCGCGCAAGGCAGAGATGGCGGTTTTTACTTTGCCATCCTCGTCCGATGCCGCCTTGCGGTTGCTTTGGAAGCCGCGCCTGTGGGCAAGATGGTAGAGCGCGCGACCAAGGGCGAATGGTTCCAGCTTTTCATCCAGTCCGCGCTTTCTCAATTGGTAAGGATCGTTGGCCTGGTTGTCCAGCAGCAATGTGTTGCGTTCTTTTTCGCCCTGCGGCAGCAGGCCATGACGGATAAGAAGATTGAGCAACTTGGTGCGCCGCTGCTTGCGCCTAGCCACCAGTTTTCTGGCTGCTCGTGCTGCGCGGCGGGCATGGTTCTTGGGGGTGCCTGTTTTGGCTTCAACCGCTTCCTGAAAAATCCGCGAGCCGCATGCGACTAGTTTTTGCGGCTGCTGATTGTCGTCGTATTCGATCAGCGCCCATCCGATCGAATTTGTTCCAAGATCGAGCCCGAGTGTAAGTTCCCCCATACTTCCCCCTTGTTTTTATACAAACGCAAAGAGTTATGTTATGCTTATTCAGTATTGTAACTGACCGATGCCTGCATTGCTTATCACAATAAGAGGTCGACTCTCAGTGAGTTGCTTCGCAGGATAACCCCTATGGGGTAAACCCCGAGCCTCTCGCGCAAGCGAGGGGCTTTTTGTTTTCTACTGATGCAGATGACCATGTTCCTCCTCCCCATATTGAGCTTGAATCGTTCTAAAATCAATCCATTGCGAACCGGGATGGCGTATTTTCCTTGAAAGCGGGAGCATCTCGGCCTATACTTGTTGAAATCTTCAACAATCAGGAAAAATCATGGCGACCATGAATTTCAGCATTCCCGACGATATCAAGGAGGCGTTCAACAAGGCTTTCGCTCACGCCAACAAGAGCGCGGTAGTCGCGAAGCTGCTTCTGGATGCGGTTGAGGAGGCAAGGCGCAGGCAGGAAAGCATGGATGCGGCCAGAAGCATCAAGTCGCGCTGGAAAGACAGGCCCGTCGTTCGTGAGGAAGAAATCAGGGGAATGCGGGAAGAGGGACGTTCTTGATTCTGACGCTCGATGCGAGTGTTGTCGTCAAGTGGCATGTGGCGAGTCCGGAAGAAAAGGATGGGGAACAGGCCTTGCTGCTGCTCGATGCTGTTCTCGACGGATCGCTGAGGCTCGTCGAGCCGCCCCATGCCCTTGCCGAAATAGCCGCTGTTCTGTCCAGGGTGTTCCATGACGATGCGAAGGATTGCTTCGACGAAGTTGCCCGGATTTTCGCAAACGGCAAGACATTTTCAGAAGATTCGGCCTATTGGCGTGCGATCGAGATTTCAGGGCAACTCGACCATCACCTTTTCGATACCCTCTATCATGCCGTCGCCATGGAGTCGGCCGTAACGCTGGTCACGGCGGACGAGCGCTACTTCAGGAAGGCTGAAAAACTCGGCGGCATCCTCCTTCTCGAGCAGTTTTCTGGAACTGGCTGAATCGATCAAGCCATGCCATAATTCACCATCTGACAAGAGGTGTGAAAACATGGATGAAAACAAGAGCAAGGCGCTCGCCGCAGCGCTTTCGCAGATCGAAAAGCAGTTCGGAAAA
>JAJZUH010000112.1 GCA_021847165.1 Pseudomonadota bacterium | reverse complement strand
TGGAGCGCGTGCGCTGGCGTTGCCGGCGCGGATTGCTGGAACTGGATATCGTGCTGGGGCGTTTTGTCCAGCAGCGATACCCGGCGATGAACGATGAACAGCGTGCGGCCTTTGACGAACTGCTGGATCTGCCGGATACGGAGCTGTGGGACCTGATCACCGGGAAAAAGGAACTGGCGCAAGCGCATCAGGGTGTCGTGCTGGAATGGTTGAAGGATGTTTGAACGAAGCGAGGATTGAAAATGGAAAGCAAACGCATTGCAACACTGACACTGGACGATGGACGCAGCGTCGAACTGCCTATCCTGTCCGGCACGCTTGGCCCGGATGTGATCGACATCCGCGCGCTCAGCAAATTGGGCGTGTTCACTTACGATCCGGCATTCTTTTCCACCTCGAGCTGCACGTCCGAGATCACCTTCATCGATGGCGATGCCGGATTGCTGTATTACCGCGGTTATCCGATCGAACAGCTGGCGGAGAAATCCGATTTCCTGGAGGTCTGCTACCTGTTGCTGAACGGCGAATTGCCGACGGCTGCCCAGAAAACGGAGTTCTCCAACAACATCACGCATCACACCATGGTGCACGACCAGCTTGCGCGCTTCTTCAACGGCTTCCGCCGCGATGCGCACCCGATGGCGGTGATGGTCGGCGTGGTGGGAGCGCTTTCCGCGTTCTATCACGACTCGCTCGACATCAATAATCCGCAGCATCGCGAGATCTCGGCCAAGCGCCTGCTGGCCAAGGTGCCGACCATTGCGGCGATGACGCACAAATACAACGTCGGCGAGCCGTTCATGTACCCGAAGAACAAGTTCGGTTTCGTGGAAAACCTGATGTACATGATGTTCGCCACGCCGGCGGAGGAGTATGTGCCCAATCCGGTGCTGGTCCGTGCGCTGGAGCGCATCCTTATCCTGCATGCCGACCATGAGCAGAATGCTTCCACCTCGACCGTGCGTCTGGCGGGGTCGAGCGGTGCCAACCCGTTCGCCTGTATCGCCTCGGGCATCGCCGCGCTGTGGGGACCGGCGCACGGTGGCGCCAACGAGGCGGCACTGAAGATGCTCGAGGAGATCGGCGATGTCTCGCGTGTGCCGGAATATGTGCAGGGCGTGAAGGACAAGAAATACAAGTTGATGGGGTTCGGCCACCGCGTCTACAAGAACATGGACCCGCGCGCCTCGGTGATGCGCCAGACCTGTTACGAGGTGCTGAAGGAACTGAAGCTGGAGAACGACAAGCTGTTCGGGCTGGCGATGGAGCTGGAGAAGACCGCCCTGAAGGATGCCTATTTCATCGACCGCAAGCTGTACCCGAACGTGGATTTCTATTCCGGTATCGTGCTGCGCGCGCTGGGCATTCCGATCAACATGTTCACGGTGATTTTCGCCGTGGCGCGCACCATCGGCTGGGTCTCGCAGTGGAACGAGATGATCGCCGATGCCGAACACAAGATCGGCCGGCCGCGCCAGCTGTACCGCGGTTCGGTGCGCAGGGATTTCGTGCCGATTGCCAAACGCTGACCCAAGTGAGGTGGACCGTGAACGCACCGGGAAATGACTATCTGCAGATGATGCAGAACACTTCGATGTTATCCGGCGGCAACAACGCCTTTGTCGAGAGCCTGTACGAGGACTACCTGCGGGATGCGGCCTCCGTGCCGGCCGAGTGGCGGGCCTATTTCGACAAGCTGCAAATGGCGAACGCGCAGCACGATGTGGCACACGGCCCGATCCAGCGGGGTTTCCTGCAACTGGGGAAACGCCAGGCGGAGACGCCGATGCACGCCGACGCGACGCGCAAGCAGGCCTCGGTGCTGCAACTCATCAATGCCTATCGCTTCCTGGGTGTGCTCAACGCCGATCTCGATCCGCTGAAACGCCACCCCACGCCGGATGTGGCGGAGCTGAACCCGTCCTACTATGGCCTGGGCGATGCGGACATGGATACCACCTTTTTTACCGGCTCGCTGGTCGGCGGTGCGCGCATGACCTTGCGCGAGATACTGCAGCGCCTGCGCCGCATCTATTGCAGCAGCGTCGGTGCCGAATACATGTATATCAGCAGCGTTCCGCAGAAGCGCTGGATACAGGCGCGCCTGGAAGGCCCTGCGGGCGAACTGCGCTATTCGAGCGAAATCAGGAAGCGCGTACTGGAGCGGCTGACGGCGGCGGAAGGGCTGGAACGCTACCTGCACACCAAATATGTCGGGCAGAAACGCTTCTCGCTGGAAGGCGGGGATACCCTGATTCCATTGCTGGATCACCTGTTGCAGCGTGCCGGAGAACAGGGAGTGAAGGAGTCCGTCATCGGCATGGCGCATCGCGGGCGCCTGAACGTGCTGGTCAATACGCTGGGCAAACTGCCCAAGGACCTGTTCGCCGAATTCGAAGGCATCCACACCGAGCACCTGACCTCGGGCGACGTGAAATATCACCAGGGATTTTCCTCTGACATCCCCACTCCGGGCGGCCCCATGCACCTCACGCTGGCGTTCAATCCGTCGCACCTGGAGATCGTCAATCCGGTGGTGGAAGGATCGGTGCGCGCAAGGCAGCACCGCCGGCTGGATACCAAAGGCAAACAGGTGTTGCCGATCCTGTTGCACGGCGATGCGGCGTTCGCCGGGCAGGGGGTGAACCAGGAGACCTTTAACCTGTCGCAAACGCGCGGTTACGGCACCGGCGGTACGGTGCATATCGTGGTCAACAACCAGATCGGGTTTACCACGTCCGATCCGCGGGATACGCGTTCATCGCTGTATTGCACCGATGTGGCGAAGATGGTCGAGGCGCCGATCTTCCACGTGAATGCGGACGACCCGGAAGCCGTGTTGCTGGTCACGGAGATCGCGCTGGACTACCGCATGCAGTTCGGCAAGGACGTGGTGGTGGACATGGTGTGTTTCCGCAAGCTGGGGCATAACGAGCAGGACGAGCCTCTGGTCACCCAGCCATTGATGTATCGCAAGGTCAATCAGCATCCGGGCACGCGGGCGTTGTACGCCGGCCGCCTGGTGGAGCAGGGCGTGCTCGCTGCGGACGAGCCGGATGCCATGGTGGCCGAGTATCGGCGCGCCATGGATGAGGGGCGCAACCCCATCCAGCCGGTGCTGACCGGATTCAAGCAGGAATTCGCCGTGAGCTGGTCGAAATTCAAAGGCGGGGTTTCATGGCAGACGCCTGCCGTGACCGGCCTGCCGCGCGAACGCCTGCAGCAACTGGCGGAACGTCTGGTGGCGTTGCCGCAGAACTTCAAACTGCACTCGCGCGTGGAAAAGATCATTGCCGATCGCATGGCGATGGGCAAAGGCGAATTGGCACTGGATTGGGGGATGGCCGAGAATCTGGCGTATGCCAGCCTGGTTGCCGAAGGCTATCCGGTACGGCTGTCGGGCGAGGATTGCGGACGCGGTACCTTCTTCCACCGCCATGCGGTGCTGCACGACCAGAATCGCGAGCAATGGGACAAGGGCCTGTTCATTCCGCTGCAACACATTGCGCCGGATCAGGCTGACTTCATCGTGATCGATTCCATCCTGTCGGAGGAGGCCGTGCTGGGTTTCGAATACGGCTACGCTACCGCCGAACCGAACACGCTGACCATCTGGGAAGCGCAGTTCGGGGACTTTGCCAACGGTGCGCAGGTCGTCATCGACCAGTTTATCGCTTCCGGCGAAGCCAAGTGGGGCAGGTTGTGCGGCCTGACCATGCTGTTGCCGCATGGTTACGAAGGGCAGGGCCCGGAACACTCGTCCGGTCGCATCGAGCGCTACCTGCAGCTCTGCGCAGACTACAACATCCAGGTATGCATCCCGTCCACCGCCGCGCAGATATTCCATCTGCTGCGCCGCCAGATGCTGCGGCCCTACCGCCGACCGCTCGTCGTGTTCACCCCGAAGAGCCTGCTGCGCAGCAAGGATGCGGCATCCCCGCTGAAATGGTTCTCCGAAGGCGCCTTCCAGACGGTGATGCCGGAGGCCGACACGCTGGAGGCCGCCAAGGTTCGGCGCATCATCGTATGCAGCGGCAAGGTGTATTTCGATCTGGTCAAACACCGCAGGGAAAAAGGCATCGATGACATGGCCATCATCCGGCTGGAGCAGCTCTACCCTTTCCCGCACGACGAGTTCGCGGCGCAGGTCGCGGCCTACCCGAATGCAACCGAAGTGGTGTGGTGTCAGGAGGAGCCCGGCAACCAGGGGGCCTGGCATCGCATCCAGCATTACCTGTTGCGCCACATGCGCGACGAAATGCGTCTGGATTACGCGCTGCGCCCGTCTTCTGCCTCTCCAGCCGCGGGCTATCTGGCGACTCATAACGAACAGCAGAAAGCGGTGATCGAGGCAGCCTTCCGTCCCGATCTCGATGTCAAGAACAAACCAGGAGCACACCATGAGCATCATTGAAGTCAAAGTTCCGCAGCTCTCCGAATCGGTCTCCGAGGCCACGCTGCTGACCTGGCAGAAGAAAGTCGGCGAAGCGGTGCGTGAAGGCGAGAATCTGATCGACATCGAAACCGACAAGGTGGTGCTGGAACTGCCGGCCATCAAGAGCGGCGTGCTGAGCAGGATCATGAAGGCGGACGGCGCAAAAGTGACCAGCGGCGAAGTGATCGCCCAGATCGATACCGAAGGCAGCGTCAAGGCCGCCGCTGCTCCTGCCGCACCTGCGGCCGCATTGGCAAGCGCAGCCAAAACGCCCGCGCAAGCTGCAGCCGTGTCGCCTTCGGCACGCAAGCTGGCGCATGCGCACGATGTGGATGCGGCCAGCCTGCAGGGCAGCGGCCGGCATGGCCTGGTAACCAGGGAGGACGTGCTGGAGGCCGTACAGCAGGCTCCGGCAAGCGCGAGCCCTGTCGCACCGGTGGCAGTGCCCACGGGCGACCGCCCGGAACAGCGCGTTCCGATGACGCGTATCCGCCAGCGCATCGCCGAGCGCTTGCTGCAATCTCAGGCCAATGCCGCCATCCTCACCACATTCAACGAAGTGAACATGCAGCCGGTGATCGAGCTGCGCAACAAATACAAGGAGGCCTTCGAGAAGAAGCATGGCGTGAAGCTCGGCTTCTCCTCGTTCTTCGTCAAGGCGGCAGTGCTGGCCTTGCAGAAGTTCCCCGTCGTCAACGCTTCGGTGGACGGAACCGACATCATCTACCACGGCTATTTCGACATCGGCATGGCCATCGGCAGCGAACGCGGACTGGTGGTGCCCATCCTGCGCGACGCAGACCAGCTGTCGCTGGCGGACATTGAGAAGCGCATCGCGGATTTTGCCGCGCGTGCCAAGGATGGCAAACTCACCATGGATGAGTTGAGCGGTGGCACGTTCTCCATCACCAACGGCGGCGTGTTCGGCTCCATGCTTTCCACTCCCATCATCAATCCCCCTCAGAGCGCCATTCTCGGCATTCATGCGACCAAGGACCGTCCCGTGGCCGAGAACGGCCAGGTGGTGATCCGCCCGATGAACTATCTGGCGCTGTCGTATGACCATCGCATCATCGACGGGCGCGAAGCGGTGCAGTTCCTCGGTACGATCAAGGAAGCGCTGGAATTCCCCGGCCGCGTATTGCTGGATCTATAACATGCCGACGTTCAAAGCGTTCCGTATCTTCGACGACAACGGCAAATCGCAAGGCCGCTTCGTGGACCTGTCGCTCGATGACCTCGATCCCGGCGAGGTGGTCATCCGCACGCATTATTCCGGCGTCAATTACAAGGATGCGCTGGCCGCAACCGGCGCGGGCAA
Source organism: Pseudomonadota bacterium (assembly GCA_021847165.1). Taxonomy (GTDB): domain Bacteria; phylum Pseudomonadota; class Gammaproteobacteria; order Burkholderiales; family Gallionellaceae; genus Sideroxyarcus. The sequence continues at coordinate 931 of JAJZUH010000112.1, read as the reverse complement.
GGTCGTCCGCCGTTTTCCCTGCGTCGGCGGCATCGATGCCGCCGGCGTGATCGAGTCTTCGCATGACGCGCGTTTCAAGGCAGGCGACGAGGTACTGGTGACCGGCTATGACATGGGCGTCGCACACGACGGCGGTTTCGCCGAACGCGTACGTGTCCCGGCGGACTGGGTTGTGCCGCTGCCGGCCGGGTTGTCGCTGTTCGAGGCAATGGCCCTGGGCACGGCCGGCTTCACGGCAGCGCTGGCCATCCATCGTCTGGAGCAGAATGAACTGACGCCCGACAAAGGCAAGGTCGTGGTGACCGGAGCCACCGGCGGGGTGGGCAGCCTGGCAATACGCATGCTGTCGCAACTCGGTTATCGCGTGGTTGCGCTGACCGGGAAAGTCGGCGAGCAGGAATACCTGAAATCGCTGGGTGCAAGCGAAGTGCTGCTGCGCAACACGATCGACCTGAAGAGCACCCGCCCGCTTGAGAAATCGCAGTGGGCTGGCGCACTGGATGCGGTCGGTGGCGATACGCTGGCCTGGCTTGCGCGCACCATGCAGCAGGACGGTGCCATCGCCAGTTTCGGCAATGCGGGCGGCATCGAGCTGCATACCACCGTGTTTCCGTTCATCCTGCGCGGCGTCAAATTGCTGGGCGTGGATTCGGCCGCGACGGCCATGCCCTTGCGCAAACAGTTATGGCAACGCCTGGCCGGCGATCTGCGCATCGACCGTTTCGATCTGGTGGCACATCGCATTTCCTTCGCCGAACTGCCTGCCGCATGTTCAAGACTGATCGCCGGCGAAGCGCATGGACGCTCCGTTGTGGAATTTGCGCCGAACTAGAAACCGCTCGGTTATAATGCGCGCCCCTTGGGGCTTCCACGGCTCCATATGCGAAAGTGGCGGAATTGGTAGACGCACTGGATTTAGGTTCCAGCGCCG
>JAJZUH010000111.1:1969-6723 GCA_021847165.1 Pseudomonadota bacterium | reverse complement strand
CACGCCGGCGGCGATCAGCCATGTCTCGGTGGGATGCAGGTTGCCGGACGAGGGATGCGCGCGCAGCGACCAGCGCGATCCGGCATATTCCTTCCAGGCCGTCAGGCCCACGCACAGGCGCAACAGTGATCCAAGATTGGCTGTATTCAGCGGCAAGGATGGCCGCTTTGAAGTAAGCTCGGCCCAGGAGATCCCGGACATGGCAACATCGCGCGGCAACGCGACCTGCTGCGCTCCGGCCCAATCGCGGAACGCCGCAGGCTGGGCATCCCAGTCCAGGGTGGCAGGCCCGGCAGCATAACGATCCAGCGCATGCTTGCTGCGAACATGGTAGGCCCGCACGGTCGCAAGCCGGGTATCGCTCATGACTGGCCGGAAGCGCAAAGTTCCTCGGCCAGACAGCCGATCGGTTCGGACAGCACGCCCTCCGCTGCAGTCTCGAAGCGCACCAGATAGATCTCGGCCTCAGGAAGCTCCTGGGCATGACCGACGTTGACCACCACGCCGCGCGCGCCGGCGGGCGCCAGCAGCGCGTCGGGAGCGATACCGGGAATACCGCCCCCGCCCGTCTCTTCCAGCGGCTCGTTGAACAGGTCTTGCGCTGCGAACACCATGTCGCCCATCTGGAATCTGCTCATCGCTCACCTCATACGCACGGGATCAGCCTCGCCTCGCACCGCAACGACTCGTCGTTGCCCCACACCGTGACCATCTCGACGAACCAGCGCGGGTCGCGCGGGTGCTGGCAGAACAGATCGTACTCGGCAAAGAAGCTGTTGTCGCTGTTGATGGTCAGGCTGCCACAGCGGTCATGGCGCGCATTGCGCCAGATACCCTCGTAGCCCGGCAGCTGGTTGCCGGGATCGATGACGCGGACAAATTGCAGTGTGGACGGCTCGATCTTCGGTGCAGCGCCGGTCGCCGTGTAGCAGACCGCCTCCCGCTGCAGCGCCGCGACGATGCGTTCCACCAGCAACGCCAGTTCCGGCGGCAGCTGCCCCGACACCGCGCCCGCTACCATATGTCCGCGGGAGCGAGCAGCCGCTCTACCGGTTTGTCGCCCAGCAGATGCTCTTCGAATATCTGGCTCACGTCCGCCTTGCCGACATTGCCGTACAGGATGCCTTCGGGATAAACCAGGACGTTCGGCCCCATGCCGCACGGGCCGATGCAGCCGCTCGGCGTCACCAGCACCTTGCTGAAACACTGGCGCTGCTGCCACTGCCGCATGAATTCCTCCACCACTTCGCCGCATCCCTTCTGCCCGCAGGAGCCGCGCGGATGGCCGGCGGGCCGGCTCTGCGAACACACAAACACATGCTTTGCCGGTCTGGCCATGATCAGGCTCCCGCCGGCATGGGCTGGTGCGTGTGGCATTGCTTGGGGCACACGCGCCCGCACGAGCCGCAGCCGATGCAATCCAGCATGTCCGCGAGCGTCATCACCATGCTGTTGTCTTCGTCCTCGTCGTAGTTCTCGTCATCCTCGCCGCGTTCGACCAGTTCGAACACCTTGCGCGGACAGACCTTGTAGCAGCGGCCGCAACCGATGCAGTTGGCCGCGTTCAGCGCGGTGACGAAGGTGGGTTCGTAAGGCGATCCGCCTCGGGTGATGCCGGTGATGTTTGCCATCTTTCTTTCTCCGTCTTTAAACTTGCGTCTCTTTCTGTGCCGCATTCAATCTCGCGTTCGCCTCGGCCCAGGCCCGGCACGCGTCGTAGGTCGATTGCGCGATGCCGGGTATCTCCTGGTAGCCTGCAGGCAATTTGTCCTCGACCAGGTCGTGCAGCTGCGAGGCCCATTCGCTGGCAATGCGCTTGAGCTTCTTCACTTCCTTGTCGAGCGCTTTCAGTTCTTCTTCGGTCATGCCTCGCTCCTTACATGCCCGCCACTTCGGGATATTTGCCCACGATTTCCAGCGCCACCGACAATAGCTTGTCCGCCTCGTCCTTCATCTTCGACAGGCTCTCGTAGCCGTAGCGGTGCACGTCGCGCAGGGTCTTGTCCATCACCACCAGCTTGCCCACGGTGATCACCGCGCGGCCGAACCCTTCGTGGGTGATGTTGATCATCGGCACGGCCATCAGACCGCATTCCTTCTCCACCAGCGAGGCGATGGCGTTGTAGAACGCCTTGATGCGGGACAGCAGGATCTCGTCCGGATCTCCGATTACCGGGATGGCGCGGCGCTGTTCCTTGGTCACCACATACGGTGCCAGGATGCGTTCCACCGGCCAGCCATCGTAGGTGCCGTAGCTGTCGATGGCGCGCATCTGCTTGGCCATCTCCTGGATGAAATCGGTGGACAACAACGGATCTGCTGCGACTGCCTGGTTCATGGTGTTTCTCCTTTAATAAATTCAAAAACCTTTTAGCCACAGAGAACACAGAGAAAGCTTGCTTACCTCTCTGCGGTCTCGATGTTCTCTGTGGCAAATTGTTTTCCGCTTTTCACACTCATCTTCGGCACCCAGCCGCTGATCCGTCCGAGCAGCAACCCGACCGCGACGCCAATCGCCGCACCCAGCACTGCCGCCACATCGCCATGCGATGCCGCCATGCCCGCGCCGGCCAATGCCATCACGCTCGGCAACAGGTAGGCCAGCAACCCGGCCTTGAGCATGTCGCCTTCGCTCATGCTCAACCGCAACTCGTCGCCCGCGGTTACGCTCGCATCGCACTGCACTTCGATGGCCTTGCGGTTGCCGGAAAAATATTGGCCCAGGCCGGATACGCCGCATGCGCTGCGCGATTTGCAGCCGCCGCAACCGGACTCGTTGCCCGGCTCGACCAGCACCGTTCCGTTGGCGGCAGAAACCACCTTTGCCGACGTCTCGATCATTCCTGCCACTCCTCGTCCTCGGCAAAGCTTGCAGCGCTCGACTGTTTCTTCAGATGTTTCGCCAGCCACACCGGCGGCTCGTTCGCCATGCTCTTCAGCAGGCCGCACAACAGCTCGTCGATGAGCGTGCCCTCGTCCACGCGCATCGGCTGGATACCTTTGGCCAGCAGCTGCTGGATGGCCGAAGCCCCCACCGCATTGCAATACACCGCCGCGCAATCGCCCAGCAGTTCGACCTTGGCGGCAAGCTTGCCTTCATGACCGTCCATCGCGGTCTCGATGAATTCGGCCACCTCGATCAGGCGCGTTTCGCTCTCGCTCAACTCGTACACCGCGAACGCTTCGGCCGCGCCGAAGTGCTGGTTGACCTCACGGCGGTCGCTGGTCGCGAAGGCGATCTTCACTTTCATGGCATGCGCCTTAGTGCTTTCCACCAGCCGCAGATGTCGCATGGCGCACTCCTCGGTGGTAGATGGAAACGTAGGGCTCGGGCTCGTGATGTCCATGCTCCGCCAGCATGTTGGCCAGATCGAACAAGGACTGGCGCGTGCCGCGATAGCCGACCCACAGGCGCTGATGGCCACCCAGCAGGTCGTACTGCGGGAAACCGGCACGCAGCAGCGGCACGCCGAGGCGGCGCGCCGTCTCCACCGCGTGCGAATTGCCGATCACCAGCTGCGCACCCGTTCGCCTGGCAGCGAGCTCCAGGTCTTCCAGGTCGCCGATGCCGACCTGGCTTGCGGGCACCTCGTTGAGAATATCGGCGCGTGCGGGGGCGACTGCCGCCACCACCTCGCATCCCATTTCGACGGCCAGCCGCGCATAGCCATAGAGCAGGTCGGGATCGGCAGCGATGGCAACGCGTGCAAAACCCAGCATGAAGTGGCTGTCCACCATCGCGTCCTGCAGCTGTGCGCGCTGACGCTCGATCTTCTCCGGCACCGGCTTGCCGCTGATGTCAGCGAGCGCCGTCACGAAGCTGTCCACCGCATCCATCCCCATCAGGCAATCGAAGCGAAAATCCGGCACGCCCGTCTGTCGCTTCAGGAAATCGGCCGCGTCGTACAGCGAATTGCCCAGCACCAGCGTGGCGATGGATTCGCCCATGCTGGCAATGTCGTTGACCGGCGTACCGCCCACCGTCACCGGGCTGCTTTCCATCTCGGTCAGATGGCCGTCGAGCGAATCGGCGATGTCCGGCAACACCAGCGGACGCAGGCCGAATGCCTCGATCAGCTCCTTGACATGTTCGATGTCGCCCGGCGTGAGGAACGACCCGGCCAGCACGTTGACCTGTTTCTTGCGCTTGCCGACATGGTTGCCTTGCGGCACCAGCACTTCAAGCATGGCTTTCACCGCCAGCGCATAGCCGCTTTCCAGACAACCGCTGAAGTCCGGTGTGTTCACCGGCACGACGGGAATGCCGGCGTATTCCGGATGTGCCGCGTAGAAATTTTTTACCAGGCGTTTGATGTCCGTGCCCTGCGTCTCGGCAAGACCGGTGGTGGGCAAGCCGATCAGCGCCGGTTTGCTCTTCTCGCACACCGCCCGCAGCCCCTCGATCACATTCTCGTCCGCGTTCATCACCGTGGACACCTGGTCCATCGCGGTGGTCTGCAGCGGGATCGGTTCGCGGAAGTGGCGCACGAAATACACCTTGCCGAAGGCGGTACAGCCCTGCGACCCGTGCATCATCGGGATCGCGCGGTTGATGCCGAGGAAAGCCAGCGATGCGCCGACCGGCTGGCTGGCCTTGAGCGGATTCACCGCGAGTGCCTTGTTGCGTTTCAGTATCTCGGCCATGTCATGCTCCTCCCGCCTGTAACTCCTTCCCCCTTGCAGGGGGAAGGTTGGGATGGGGGTAGAAACCCTGGGCTGAAACACTCATTGCTTCTACCCTCACCCTACCCCTG
>JAJZUH010000111.1:0-1869 GCA_021847165.1 Pseudomonadota bacterium | reverse complement strand
TACATGTTGCGTCCGCCCGCGATGAGGATGTCGGCCTGGTATTCCCTGACCACGCCCAGCAGCGCCTTGGGGCTGCCGTCGGTGATCATCTTGGTCTTTTCGCCCATGATCTCGCGGATGCGCGCCTTGTCTTCCTCGGTGGATTTGCTGGTGCCGGTAGCCACCACTTCCATGCCCAGATCCTGCAAGGCGGAAACGATGGACCAGGACTTCACGCCGCCCGTGTAGAGCAGTACGCGCTTGCCGCGCAATCTTTCTCTCCAGGGGTCCAGCGCCGCATTGATTTTCGCCTCTTCGCGCGCGATCAGCGCCTCGGTGCGTTCAGTCAGCGACGGGTCATTGAGCAGCTTCGCGAATTCGCGGAACGCCATCGATGTGTCGGTCACGCCATAGAAGCTGCCCTCGAAGAAAGGGATTTTGTAATCGGTCTGCAGTTTGCGCGCCACGTTGAGCAACGCCTTTGCGCACACCACCATGTTGGCCTCGGCACGGTGCATGGTCTGCACGTCGCGGAAGCGCGCGTCGCCCGACAGGGTGCACAGGATGCGCAGACCAAGTTCGTCGAACAGCGGCAGCACGTTCCAGAACTCGCCGGCGATGTTGTATTCGCCGATCAGGTTCACGTCATGCACGGCGATGCCGGGACGTTGCGCCTCGGGCGGGATCGGCAGAGGTTCCGCCGTGCCCACCACATACTTGAACATCGCCTCGCCGGCGATGCGATTGCCCAGATTCTTGGTGCCATAGAAACCGGCGCAGTCCACCGGTACCACCGGTACGCCGCATTTCTCGGCGGCCGCCTTGCACACCGCGCCGATGTCGTCTCCGGTCAGCGCGGGCACGCAGGTGTTGTAGATGAATACCGCCGCAGGCGAATAGCTGTCCACCGCCTGCCTGATCGCGTGGAACAGCCGTTTCTCGCCGCGCCCCATGATGACGTCCTGCTCGGTCAGATCGGTGGTCATGCCGATGCGATACAAGGTCGGCCCGGACGAGCGCGTGCCGCGGTTGTCCCAGGAACTGCCGGCACAGGCGATGGGGCCGTGCACGATGTGCGCCACGTCGGCGATCGGCAGCAAGGCGATCTGCGCGCCGTCGAACGAACAGCCGCCCGCCGTCGCGCCTGGCTTGGGACGCGCGCAGCCCGACTTGGACTTGGCGTTATGGGTGCATGCCGGTTCGTTCAGCAGTTCGGCAATGTCCTTGGCTTGCATGGCATTCACTCATGAGTAATGACGCCTACGTATTGGCAAATGCCGTGCCAATTCCACCACATTGATTTCAATATGCTTTCCTGCAATGTGCGTTGTAGCAAATCCGACAAGCACACCGTACGCAACAAATTCCTGGTCCCATGCAGCGCAGCCGGATCTCCCCCGGCGACGACCCCGCTGAGGATTTGCATTTGCACCGATTTGCTACGAATATGCTCATTCCGGTTCGCAGAGATCGGTTTAACGGCATGATGGGCAGCACATCAAAACCAACACTATCAGGCAAAAATCCATGACCACGAACGCGCCGCGCAAGGCATTCAGCAAGACCACGGAACACCTGGATAGCTGTCAGCTCTCGACCGCCCTGACCAACGAGCATGCCCTGTCGCTGGCAGAGATGCTTGCCAGCTCCGAACCGTGGGCCAGCCTGAAATTTTCCGCCGCATCGCTGGCGAGCTATCTGCTCCGCGACGATGCGGCACTGCGCCGCTACGCGATCTTGGTCGATGGCAACCTGGCGGGGGTGATCTGCGTGCGCCACCCGTGGCTGCGCGGCCCCTATATCGAGCTGCTGGGCATGTCGCCCGGCTACAGGGGGCGCGGCATCGGCAGGCAGGTATTGGCGTGGGCAGAGACTGAAGCGCGTTACGAG
>JAJZUH010000110.1 GCA_021847165.1 Pseudomonadota bacterium | reverse complement strand
TCGTCCCAGTACGGGTAGCCGAGGGTGCCGAGGAAGGTCTTGAGTGCCTTCTTGTCCTTTTGCGGCACCTGCATGCCGACCAGCACGCGGCCGTAGTCCGCCCCGTGGTTGCGGTAGTGGAACAGCGAGATGTTCCAGGTGTGGTTCATGCTGTTGAGGAAGTTCATCAGCGCACCGGGCCGTTCCGGGAACTCGAAACGGAACATGATTTCGTCCTTCGCTTCCGGCGCCCGCCCGCCGACCAGGTGGCGCAGGTGCAGCTTGGCCATTTCGTTGTCGGTGAGGTCGAGCGTGCTGAGTTTGTGCTTTTCCAGCGTGGCGACCAGCTTGGCGGTCTCCGATGGATCCTTCACCTGCACCCCGACAAACACCTGCGCCGCCTTGGGGTCGGCGTAGCGGTAGTTGAATTCGGTGATGTTGCGGTTGCCGAGCAGCGCGCAGAACTGGCGGAAGCTGCCCGGCGTTTCCGGGATGGTCACCGCGAGGATGGCTTCGCGCTTCTCGCCGATTTCGGCGCGCTCGGCCACGAAGCGCAGGCGGTCGAAGTTCATGTTGGCGCCGCTGCACACCGTAACCAGCGTTTCACCCTTGAGTTTTTCGCGCTTGGCATACAGCTTGGCTCCGGCGATGGCGAGCGCCCCGGCCGGCTCCAGGATGGAGCGGGTGTCCTGGAACACATCCTTGATCGCGGCGCAGACCGCATCGGTGTCGACCAGGATCACTTCATCGACATATTGCTTGCACACGCGAAAGGTTTCTTCGCCGGCCAGCTTGACTGCGGTGCCGTCCGAGAACAGGCCGACATCGTTGAGCGTGACACGTTTCCTGGATTTGAGCGAACGCGCCATGGCATCGGAATCGCTGGTTTGCACGCCGATGACCCTGATATCCGGACGCACCTGCTTGACATAAGCCGCCACGCCAGAGATCAGCCCGCCGCCGCCGATGGCGCAGAAAATCGCGTGGATGGGCGTCTGGTGCTGGCGCAGGATTTCCATGCCGATGGTGCCCTGGCCGGCGATGACATCGGGATCGTCGAACGGATGGACGAAAGTGAGGCCATGTTCTTTTTCCAGTGCGAGCGAATGAGTATAGGCATCGCTGTAGCTGCTGCCGTGCAGCACGATCTCCACTGCGCGCTGGCCGAAATGCTTGACCGCGTCGATCTTCACCTGTGGCGTGGTGGTCGGCATCACGATGATCGCCTTGCAGCCCATCTTGTTGGCGGACAGCGCGACGCCCTGCGCATGGTTGCCAGCGGAAGCCGTGATGACGCCGCGCTTGAGCTGTTCCGGGGAGAGTTGCGCCATCTTGTTGTAAGCGCCGCGCAGCTTGAACGAGAACACCGGCTGCATGTCCTCGCGCTTGAACAGGATCTTGTTGCCGGTGCGGGCGGACAGGCTGGACGCATATTCCAGCGGGCTTTCGATGGCCACGTCGTAGACGCGGGCGGTGAGGATGCGCTTCAGGTAATTTTGCATGATGGCTTGCGGACAATTGAATTGTCCGCAAGATTAGCAGGAAACCGGGCGAACTGCCTAAATGCGCAGGCCGGTGACGCGGTAGAAGTTGGCCAGGTCGCTGAGATCGTCGAACACGCCGGCGGCATCGGTGAAATCCTGCCGGTGCGTGTAGGGGTTGGTGGTGACGTAGGTCCTGATGCCGGCCGCCAGCGCCGACCGCAGGCCGTTGTTGGAGTCTTCCAGCGCGATGCAGTCCTGCGGGGCGAGCTTGAGTTCGGCCAGCACCCAGTTGTAGATATCCGGCGCCGGCTTCTTGTGCGGCACGATGTCGCCGCAGCCGATGGAGGAGAAGTTGTCCGCCCAGTCCTTGCCGAGACCGACCTCCAGCAATGCGCTGACGTTCTCCGGCGAAGTGGTGGTGGCGATGGCCAGCGCAATGCCGGCCTTGCGCGCATCGGCTATGAGCTGCTTGATGCCGGGGCGCAGCGGGATCAAGCCGCCGCGCAGCATCGCGGTGTAATGCCCGGTCTTCACCACGTGCAGGTGCTTGACGAAGCCGTCATAGTCGGCCGGCTTGGCAAAGTTCGGCAGATAGCTTTCGACATAGTGCTTGATGCGCTCCTTGCCGCCGGTCACTTTCAGCAGCTTGTCGTACAGCGCCACGTCCCAGTTCCAGTCGAGGCCGTTCTCGGCGAAGGTCTTGTTGAAGGCAATGCGGTGTGCATCCTCGGTATCGGCGAGCGTGCCGTCCACGTCGAAAATGATGGCTTTGATATTCATGCTGGATTGCTCAGAGAGGTTGGTTAACGAAGTCCGGGAAATTTGCCTGCCATGCCGCGCATCATCTTCGCCATGCCGCCCTTGCTGCTGAACATCTTCATCATCTTCTGCGATTGCTCGAACTGGTTCAGCAGCTGGTTGACGTGCATCACCTGCACGCCGGCCCCGGCGGCGATGCGGCGTTTGCGCGAGGCCTTGATCTGTTCGGGGTGGGCTCGTTCGTAAGGTGTCATCGAGTTGATGATGCCTTCGGTGCGGTTGATCTGGCGCTCGTCGATCTTGGCGCCTGCCGCCGCTTGCGACAGCTGCGCCGGCAGTTTGTCCATCAGCGCCGACATGCCGCCCATCTTCTTCATCTGCACGATCTGCATCTTGAAGTCGTTGAGGTCGAAGCCCTTGCCGCTGTGCATCTTCTTCGCCAGCTTCTCGGCCGCGGCGTGGTCCACATTGCGCTGCGCCTCTTCCAGCAGCGACAGCACGTCGCCCATGCCGAGGATGCGCTGCGCCATGCGCTCGGGATGGAAAGCTTCGAGGCCGTTCGGTTTTTCGCTGACACCGACGAACTTGATCGGTTTGCCGGTGACCTGCCGCACCGACAGCGCGGCGCCGCCGCGCGCATCGCCGTCCAGCTTGGTGAGGATCACTCCGGTCAGCGGCAGCGCATCGCCGAATGCCTTGGCGGTGTTCACCGCGTCCTGGCCCGTCATCGCGTCGACCACGAACAGCGTCTCGACCGGTTTCAGTGCGGCATGCAGATCCTTGATCTCGGCCATCATCGCCTCGTCCACCGCAAGGCGGCCGGCGGTGTCGACGATCAGCACTTCATGATGATGTTTCTTCGCAAAGTCGTGGGCGGCGAGGGCGATGTCCAGCGGCTTCTGGCCGGCATCCGAGGGAAAGAAGTCGGTGCCGAGTTGCTGTGCCAGTGTGCGCAACTGTTCGATCGCGGCGGGCCGATACACGTCGCAACTGACCAGCAATACTTTCTTCTTGTTCTGCTCGCGCAACAATTTGGCCAGCTTGCCGCTGCTGGTGGTCTTGCCCGCGCCCTGCAGGCCGGCCATCAGGATCACGGCGGGCGGCACGGTCGCGAGGTTGATGCCGACATTGGCTTCACCCATGAGCCTGGTCAGTTCGCGGTTCACCACGCCGATCAGCGCCTGTCCCGGCGTCAGGCTGCCGATGACTTCCTGCCCAAGTGCGGCCTCCTTTACCGTGGCGATGAATTCCTTGACCACGGGCAGGGCGACGTCCGCCTCCAGCAGGGCGAGGCGGACTTCCCTGAGCGCGTCCTGGATGTTGCTCTCGGTCAGCCTGGCCTGGCCGCGCAGATTCTTGACGATGCCCGAGAAGCGTTGTGTAAGGTTATCCAGCATGTATGCAAATCCCGATGATTTTGGCGTGCGCCAGTGCAGACACTTTCGCGGCGCTTCCTGTAGAATCCGCACAGTCTAAAACATCTGCACTCCTCATGTCGAACCCAGCCTTGCCTCTGCTCACGTTTGCCCTTTATGCCATTCTGGCTATTCTGTTCTGGCGCGCGCAGGCGGCTGGCAACGCAGAGCAACAGAATCGCGGCGTCCTTGGCTTTGCGGTCATCGTGCCGCTGGCGCTGCATGGCTGGCAGCTTTACGACACGCTATTCATATTGGGGGCATTGAACCTGGGGCTGGTCTACGCATTGTCGCTGATCCTGTGGCTGACGGTGCTGGTGTATTGGCTGGCGCGCTACTTTTACCCCCTGTCCAGCTTGCAGACGCTGGTATTGCCGCTGGCTGCGGTCAGCACGGCCCTGCCGGCGGTGTTTCCGGATGTGCGCATCCTGTCCCAGCACGCTTCGGGCCTGTTCGACACCCACGTCCTGGGGGCCATGCTGGCCTACAGCCTGTTCACGATCGCCGCCCTGCATGCGGCGCTGATCTCGCTGGTCGAGAAGCGCCTGCATCATGCCAAGCTGCCCAGGGTGTTGCGCAACCTGCCGCCGTTGCTGACCATGGAGAGTCTGTTATTCCGCGTCATCGGTGCGGGATTCGTGTTGCTGAGCATCACCATCGCATCCGGCATGCTGTTTTCCGAGAAACTGTTCGGCCATCCCTGGGAATTCAGCCATAAGGTGTTGTTCGGGATTTTATCCTGGGGGGTGTTCGCCACCTTGTTGATGGGACATCACTTCTATGGCTGGCGCGGACACACGGCAGTGCGCTGGACGCTGAGCGGCTTCGGATTCCTGGTGTTGGCCTACCTGGGCACCCAATTCGTGCTGGAAGTCATCCTGCACCGCTGATTTTCCCCTTGGAAACAGTCCTTGCCATAGGCTGGCAAGGTATCGTAGAATTCGCGCCCTTTGGCATAGTCCAGATCACTATTTATTGGATAATCATTATGGTAGTCATTCGTCTTTCTCGTGGCGGCGCGAAGAATCGCCCGTTCTACAACGTGGTGGTGGCGGATTCCCGCAACCGTCGTGACGGTCGCTTCATCGAGCGTATCGGTTTCTACAACCCCTTGGCCGCCGAGGGCTCGGAAGGCTTGCGTATCCAGCTGGATCGCGTGACGCATTGGCAAGAGCGCGGCGCCCAGTTGAGCGAGACCGTGGGCCGTCTGGTCAAAAAAGCCGGTGCAGCAGCAAAGGCCTAACGGCCATAACCGTTTCCCCCACCCTAACCCTCCCCCGGGGGGAGAGGGGACAAACGAGGCGAAACGCAATGGGTGTTAACGAGGCAAGCCCCATGGTTGTCATGGGGAAAGTGGTCGCGGCACAGGGAATTCAGGGTTGGGTGAAGGTGCAGACCTTTACCGAGTATCTGGACAGCCTGCTGGACTACGACACCTGGTACCTGGGCAACGAGCAAGCCTGGCGTCCGCTGGAAGTCCTGGAAGCGAACGTGCATGGCGGCAAGGTGGTGATCGCCAGGCTGCAGGGCATCGCCGACCGCACGGCAGCCGAGAAATGCAAAGGCATGTTGATCGCGATCCCGCGCTCGGAGTTGCCGGAGCAGGAGGAAGGCGAATATTACTGGTCTGACCTGATCGGGCTGACGGTTGAGAACCTGGCGGGTGAAGTGTTCGGCACGGTGGATTCCCTGCTGGAGACCGGCGCCAACGATGTGCTGGTGATCAAGGGCGCAAGCGGCGAGACATTGATCCCGTTCATCGCCAGCGTCATCCGGCAGGTGGACCTGAAGCATAAAACGATCCGGGTGGATTGGCAGGCGGACTACCTCAAATGAGGTTCGACGTCATCACGCTGTTCCCGGAGATGTTCGAAGCGCTCACCAAGTATGGCGTGACGCGCCGGGCAGCGGAGCAGGGCAGGTTTGAGTTGCAGACGTGGAATCCGCGCGACTTCACGACCGACAACTACCGCACCATCGACGACCGTCCCTACGGCGGCGGGCCCGGGATGGTGATGTTGGCGGAACCGCTGGAAAAAGCGATCAGCGCAGCGAAGGCAGCGCAGGCGCAAAGCGGAGCAAAGAAGAGTTGTGTGATCCACCTCTCGCCGCAAGGCAGGCAGCTCACCCATGATGTGGTGATGCAACTGCTGGCGCGGGATGAAGGATTGATATTGCTGGCGAGTCGTTACGAGGGCGTGGATGAACGCCTGTTGCGGAGCCAAGTGGATGAAGAGCTTTCCATCGGGGATTATGTTTTGTCCGGTGGCGAGTTGGCGGCGATGGTGGTGATGGACAGCGTGGTGCGGCAGATTCCCGGGGTATTGGGAGACGACGCATCGGCAGAGCAGGATTCCTTCGTAAAAGGCCTGCTGGATTGCCCCCACTACACGCGGCCCGAGGTTTATAACGGCGAGGCGGTTCCGGAAGTATTGATGTCCGGGCACCACGCCGAGATAGAGAAGTGGCGATTGAAGCAGGCATTAGGCAGGACTGCGGAACGTCGTCCGGATTTGCTGGCACATCGCCAGTTGACTAAACAGGAAGCTCGGCTACTGGCAGAGTACCAGCAGGAACAAGCCTCCGCACAAGAAAAGGAAACAAAATGAATCTGATCGGCATTCTCGAAAAAGAAGAAATCGCCCGCTTGGGCAAGACCATCCCCAATTTCGCTCCCGGCGACACCGTGATCGTGAACGTCAACGTGGTTGAAGGCGACAAAAAGCGCGTGCAGGCCTATGAAGGCGTGGTCATTGCCAAGCGCAACAAGGGGTTGAACTCCAGCTTCATCGTGCGCAAGGTCTCCTCCGGCGAAGGCGTCGAGCGTACCTTCCAGACCTATTCCCCGAGCATCGCCAGCATTGAAGTGAAGCGCAAGGGCGACGTTCGCCGCGCCAAGCTGTACTACCTGCGCGATCGTTCCGGCAAGTCGGCGCGTATCAAGGAAAAACTGGCTGCGCGCACCACGACTGCGGCGTAAGTAAGCGATACCTGCAGCATCAGAAACGGGAGCCTGGCGGCTCCCGTTTTGCATTTCCGCTATCATGCATACATGAGCCATCAAGCCGTTATCGCTGCACCATTCGGAAAGCTGGGCATCCGCTGTTCGGACGAT
>JAJZUH010000109.1:1341-6829 GCA_021847165.1 Pseudomonadota bacterium | reverse complement strand
CATGGCCGATCCGGCGATGTTGAATATATTGAATAGTGACATCGTATTCTCCTAGCTACCTTGCCGCCAAGTCGCCCAGCCTGCCGCAAACAACAGAAAGGGCCGACGGCAAAACCAATTTCTAGAATCCTTGCAGTGCGCTCAGCACTTCCTTCACGTCTTCGCTGATGAACTTGATGCTGGCCTCATAGCGCAAGGCGTTGTCGGCGAACTGCGCCTGCTCCACATCCATGTCCACCGTATTGCCGTCGGCGCTGGGCTGCAGCGGCTTGCGGAAAAGCACGGGGGCCCCCATCACGCTCTCGCCCGCCGCCCCCGCCAGATGCTGCGGCGAAGTGGCCGCCACCGGCAACTTTTCGCCGCTGCCCGAAAGCGCGCCTTGCAGCGCACTGGCAAAGTCGATGTCCTTGGCCTTGTAGTTCGGCGTGTCGGCGTTGGCGATGTTGGACGCGATCAATTCCTGCCGCACGGCGCGCAAATTCAGCGCCGTCTGCTGAAACTGGAACATCTGATCTATCCTGCCAGCCATATTTCCCTCCTGCTTCTGTACCGGCCTTCTCGACCGGCTCCGTTTTCCTGCGTATGCTTGCGCCCCCGATTCCCTGCGCCGTTTCCTTGCCGGCACCCGCGGTTGCTACTCTTTTCATGGCTTGCATACTAATCACGGCTTGCCCCCCCCTATCTGCCGATTAAGGGCAGAAACCCGTTTTATTTCCGGCTTTCAAAAAACCGGCCCGGCTCCACAATATCGCCATGAAATACCTGTGTTCAGCCTTGTGCATCCTGTTTGCCTGCGCTTCGCCCGCCTGGGCCATGGAGAAGCAGAGCCATGCTCTCATCCGCGAGGCCGCCCTGGCTTACGTACAGGCACAGACACGCAACCTTCCCGGCAAGGTCAGCATCCAGGTCGAGGACATCGATCCGCGTACCGTGCTGCCCGCCTGCGCCCCGATCGAGGCTTTCCAGCCCGGCAACTCGCCGTTGCTCGGCAAAACCAGCATCGGCGTACGCTGCAACGGGAACCCGGGCTGGTCGATCTTCGTACAGGCGACCATCCGCGTCAGCACCACACTGCTGGTCGCCAGCCACCCCTTGCCGCAAAACAAGGTATTGAATACAAACGATTTCACCCTGCGGGATGGCGAACTGGGGCAACCCGGCATGCTGACCGATCCGGCCCAGGCGGTCGGCAAGATGCCCAAGTTCGGCATCGCTGCGGGACAGGTCTTGCGGGAAGACATGCTGCGCGCGCCCTTCGTGGTGATCCAGGGCAAAACGACCGAAGTCCGGGTGAACAGCGCGGGCATCTCCGTCCGCACGTCCGGCGAAGCACTCAATAGCGCCGCGGAGGGGCAAGCCGTGCAGGTACGCATGTCTTCCGGCCAGGTTGTCAGCGGCCTGGCAACTGCGGCGGGCGACGTGGAAGTACGCCCCTGATATGCATATAATGCGTAACATTCAAGCAGCCACCCTAAAGTTTATCGATCAACTGCCGATGTAATGAACGTACGTGCCAGTGAGAAGGGGAATACCCAATGAAGATCGAAAAAACCAGCAAACCGTTGCCCACCCCGTCAGCCGGGGAGGTGAGTTCGCGCAATACGGCTGGGCAAACTGCGGACAGCAAAGCCAGCCCGGCGGGAAGTACCGCCACCAGCGTGCATCTGGGCTCGACCACCGCGCAACTGCGCAGCATGGAGAGCAGCATCGCCAGCACACCGCTGGTGAACGTACAGAAAGTCGCCGAAATCAAGCAGGCCATCAGCGAAGGCCGTTTCAAGGTGAATTCGGGCGTCGTGGCCGACCGGCTGATCAATTCCGTACAGGACCTCATCACCGCGAGCAAACATTGACGTCCCAGCAAACTGCCACAAACACGACGGAACTGCTCCTGTCCAATCTGAACGACGAATGCGAAGCTTTGCGCGCATTCGTCGTTTTGCTTGAAGACGAGCAGCGCGCATTGCTCGGACAGCACACCGAAAAACTCCTGCCCCTCTCCGAAGCCAAGATCCAGCTTGCCGACAAGCTCTCCGCTCTTGCCAGGGTGCGGCAGCAGCACCTGCAGGCTGGCGGTCTCGACATGGCGGAGTGGCTGAAACGGAATGCCGCGCAGGGACTGCCCACATGGCAGGAGACTCGCCGCCTGGCCGCACACCTGCAGCGCCTGAACCAGACCAACGGCGAACTGATCCAGATCAAGCTGCGTTACAACCAGCAGGCGCTCGGCGTACTCTACGGCGCCGCCCAGAGCACGGCCGGCCTCTATGGCGCGGACGGGCAACCCAATCAGCCCAGCGCCAGCCGCGTCCTCGGCAGCGTCTAGGCTTTCATTTGGCCGGCTTACGGCTGCTCTGGTGCCGATGACTGCAGAGCGGACTCCGTTTCCGGCTCGGGCGTCAGCACGGTGATGGTCACGCGCCGGTTGCGGGCACGCCCTTCCGGCGTATCGTTCGACAGTACCGGCTGGTTGTCGGCCTCGCCGACCGCCCTCAGGCGTTGCGCGCCGATCCCCTGCTCGATGAACAGCCGCACCACGCTGCTGGCGCGCGCCGATGACAGTTCCCAGTTGGAAGGGAACCGCGCGGTGCTGATGGGCAGATTGTCCGTATATCCCACCACTTCGATGGCGAATTCGTTGTCCGCCAGCACTTTCGCCGCATCTGCCAGCGTCTTGCGCGCGTCAGGCTGGATGTCCGCTTCCCCCTGGTTGAACAGCGCACTGGCATTGATTTCCAGTTCCACCCCGCGGCCGGTCTGGGAAACGTTCATCTGTCCGCTCTTCACAAATGCCGCCATGGACTGATTCAGGTTCTGCGCCAGGTTTTCCATGCGCTCGTTCTGCTTGCGCTGTTTTTCCGCCAGCCGCGCATTGCGCCTGTCGACCAGCGATTTGAAATACATCTCATCCTCGCTCAGGCGGACTGCGCTGCCCTCCCCTGCCTTGCCGTTGGCACCGAATGCCTGGTTGACTGCCACGCTGAACACCTTGTATTTGCCCTCGTTTACCGAGGAGATGCCGTACATGACCACAAAGAAGGCGAACAGCAGGGTGATGAAGTCGGCGTAGGAGACCATCCAGCGCTCGTGATTGTCGTGCTCGGCACGTTTCGGGCGGCGTGCCATCAGCTGGCCTCCGGACTGTAGCCTTTCAGCTTGCTCTCGATGAAGCGCGGGTTCTCGGCATTGGCGATCATGCACAATCCGTCGATCAGCATATCGCGCATGTTCACCTGCTGCGCGATGAGTATTTTCAGTTTGCCGGCGATCGGCAGGAAGATCAGGTTGGCCGAGCCGACGCCGTAGATGGTGGCGATGAATGCCACGGCGATCCCCGCGCCCAGCCTGGCCGGATCGCCCAGGCTTTGCATCACATGCACCAGCCCCAGCACCGCGCCGATGATGCCGATGGTCGGTGAGTATCCCGCCGCGGACTCCCACACCCTCGCGGATTGCCAGCGCAGGGTCTCGTAGCTATGTACATCGATATCCAGTATCTCGCGGATCTTTTCCGCACTGTTGCCGTCCACCAGCAGCTGCAACCCCTTGGCGACAAAAGGATCGTCGACATGCCTGAGCTGGGATTCCAGCGCCAGGATGCCGTCCTTGCGTGCGATGCCGCCCCAGGCCGCGATCTGCGCAGCCAGCCGCTGCGTATCGACCACCGGCGTGACGAACACCCAGCTGCCCATCTTGATCCCGGTGACGAACACATTGAGCGGATGCTGCAGCATCACCGCGCCTATCGTGCCGCCGAACACGATCATGAAGGCCGCCAGTTGCAGCAGCACATTGATTGTGCCACCTTCGAGCAGCTGTCCGCCGACGATGCCGGTAAAACCAAGCAGCAGGCCGAACAGGCTGAGTTTGTCCATCAATATCCCTTCATCGAGGCACGCAAACGTGCCACCGCCTGGCTGTGCAACTGGCACACGCGCGACTCGGAAACGCCCATCACTTCGCCGATCTCGCGCAGGTTCATGTCCTGCTCATAGTGCATGCCCATCATCATCCGTTCGCGCTCCGGCAATCGCTCGATCGCCTGTACCAGCGCCTGGCGAAAACGCCCGTCCTGCAACAGCTCCAGCGGGTTGCTATCGCTGGAGAACTCGAACCGTTCGAAAAAATCCTCGTCTCCTTCGCCGTGGAAGTCCTCGTAATAGAGCAGTTGCGCCCCACGCCCCTCCTGCAGCATCTCCTGGTATTCGGGCAGGGAAACGCCCAGTTCGCGGGCGATCTCGGTCTCGCTCGGCGCCTTGCCCAGCTTCTGCTGCAAACGGCTGACCGCCACCTCGATACGGCGCATGTCGCGGCGCAAGCTGCGCGGCAGCCAATCCGCACCGCGCAACTCGTCCAGCATGGCACCGCGGATGCGCTGGGCGGCATAGGTCTCGAACTGCGCGCCGCGCAATTCGTCGTAGCGGCCGGCTGCATCGAGCAACCCCATCATGCCTGCCTGGATGAGGTCATCCACTTCCACGCTGCCGGGAAGCTTGAGCATCATGTGATGCGCGATGCGCTTCACCAGGGGCGCATACTCCTTCAGGCATTCTTCCTTGTCGCTCAATCCGTTCGGCGTATACATGGCCTTCATCTTCAGGTTGCTGGCGATCCTCATGTCATCGTCGCCATTATGTTCTTGGCCGGGCGCGCTTGGCGCATCAGGCGCTGCATCACGCTGCCCAGCACGTCATGTCGTTCATCCGAGGCCTGCGGCACACGCAGCAGGCCCTGTGCGATCTCGCGCATGGCATAGGATGCCTGGGCCGCCGGAAACGCCTCGATTACCGGACGGCATAATTGTGTCGCACGTTTGAGCTTTTCATCAACCGGAATATGGCCCAGATACTCCAAACGCACCTGCAGGTGCCGGCTCGCCACCTGCGCCACGTTGTCGAACACCGCCAGCGCCTCGCGTTCGCTGCCGACCTTGTTGACCACGATATCGAACGCCTGCCTGCCATTATGCATCGCCATCTGCTTGAGCAGCGCATAACTTTCGGTGATCCCGCTGGCCGTGGCATTCAGCACCAGCAGCAGGGGCTCTTCGCCGGACAGGCTGGCGCACACGGAATGCCCGGCGCGCGCCGCATCCACCAGCACCACATCCATATCGCTGGCGGCCGCGCTCAACGACTGCAGCAGCCGTTCGCGTTGCGCCTCATCCAGTCTGGGCAGGCTCTGCATCGCGCGCGCCACCGGCAGCACGTGCACGCCTTGCGCACCGCGCAACATCACATCCTGCCAGGTCCTGTCGCCGCGCACCACGTTCAGCAGGTCGTAACGGGCCCTCAATGCCAGCGTGTTCGCCACGTTGTCCTGCGACAGATTCTCGTCCAGCACCAGCACATCCTTGCCGGAACCCGCCAGTACCGCGGCGAGGTTCACCACGATGCTGGTCGCCCCCAGTCCGTCGCGCGCACCGACCACCGTCACCACCCGCGAAGTGGTACGGGCCAGCAAGCGACGCAGCCCTGCCGCCTGATCG
>JAJZUH010000109.1:0-1241 GCA_021847165.1 Pseudomonadota bacterium | reverse complement strand
TGTCAGATCGCATATTGCCCTCCCATCGTCCGGGCGCTGCCCATCCCTGCCATGAACACGGGCAGCTCAGCCTCCTGCATGGCGAATGCCGTCCCCGCCTTGCCCGCATCCTTGAACACCCGGTGCAGCAGATATTCCAGGTTCACCTCGTGCAGGTCCTCGGGTACGCGCTGGCCGCTGGCGATGTAATGCATGGTCAGCTTGTGGCGCACCACCACATCCAGCACCGTGCCCAGCGTTACCGCCTCGTCCAGCTTGGTCGGGATGCAACCGATCACGCCGGTGCCGCCGTACATCTTCACCACATCGTCCAGCGTGCCGCCGGAGCTGGTGGCATTCAGCAGCAGCAGGCGCTGCACGCCCACCGCATCGAACATCCGGGCCTGGTCGGCCACGCGGCTGTCGCGCTGCCCCACCCCCATGGTGTCGATCAGCACCAGATGCTTGTGCTTCAGGCCGGACAGGGTCAGCTTGAGGTCCTCGGTGTCGCGCACCGCATGCACCGATACGCCGAGGATCTTGCCGTAGATCTTCAGTTGCTCGTGCGCGCCGATGCGATAGCTGTCGGTGGTGACCAGCGCCACCTTGTCGGCGCCGTAACGCACCACGGCGCGCGCCGCCAGTTTGGCGGTGGTAGTGGTTTTGCCCACGCCGGTCGGACCGACCAGCGCATACACGCCGCCGCGCGCCACCACATCCTCCTGCACGGTGGCCACGCGCAGATTGTGTCCGAGGATGCTGCGCAGCCAGTCGAGGCCGCCGCCGGCAGGCATCTTGTCCAGCAGCTGGCGCGACAGCATCGGGCTGAAACCGACGTTGAGCATGTCGCGCAGCAAGCCGCCGCGGGCCGGATCGCGCTGCTGCATGTCGGACCAGGAAAGGCGGGCCATCTGTTCCTGCATCATGTTGCGCATGGTCTTGATCTCGGACAGCAGTGTCTGCTGTTCCATGCCAGCCTCCCTGCTTTCGCGCCTCGCCTCCTGCTGGCGCATCTCGTTCGCTTCCAGCACCTTCGCGCCCAGCATCGCCGCCTGGTTGGCGCCTTGCGGGCTCAGCTTGCCGGCGACGGCCTGCCTGGTTGCACCTTCGCCGCCCTTGACTGGCTGGCCGGGTTTTCCCCGCATCTCCGCGGCACCGTCGTTCAGGCGCGTCTCGCTCAGATGCGCGAGTTCGGAACCGGCCATCGCCACGATCTCCACGCCCTCCGGCACCTTGCGGTTGGACAGGATCACGGCATCCTC
>JAJZUH010000108.1 GCA_021847165.1 Pseudomonadota bacterium | reverse complement strand
TGGTGGATAACGAGCGCAAACTGAGCCTGTACCTGCGCGGGTTGTGGCAGGACGACGACATGCTGATCCCCTATTCCAGCATGTACGACGAGCTGCGCAAACCGGTTCCCTACTACGACAAACTGGGCATCCGCCTGCCCGATGTGTACGACGATGCGCAAGGTGTCAGCGGACTCGATCGGTATCGGGCCACGCTCGCCCACATCGCCGGACACCGGCGCTGGACCAGCGCCATCATTGCGGATAACCTGAGCCCGTTCCAGCGCATGGCGGCGGAATTCCTCGAAGACAGCCGGGTGGAATGCCTGGCGATGCGCGAATATCCGGGCTTGCGCCGCATCTTCAAGGCCCTGCACCCGGTGCCGCAGGAGCAGGCGTGCGATGCGGAAAAGGAATCGACCGTGCGTCACCGTTTGGCGATGCTGTCGCGCGCCATCCTCGATCCGCAACACGCCTACCGGAATGCCGCGATCCTCGAATTCGTGCAACGCTTCCATGCCATGCTGCAAAACGGGACGGCATCCACCCAGGAGATGGCCGACCTTGGGGTTGCCTTCATCGCGAAGACGCGCCTGAACAGCGATAACTTCGCCAGCACGCACTTCAAGGACACGGTCGTCGATTACCGCGACGATAACCGCCAGATGTGGAAATTCATCGAGGAAGGCGACGAGGAAGAGGCCTTCGACGAGCCGCGCAAGATCGAGCCGGGCGAGGAACTCAAAGGCCTGCCGCCGCGCCACTACCACGAATGGGACTATCACAATCAGAGCTATCGCCCAGACTGGGTCAGCGTGTACGAGGGACTGCATCCGCAAGGCAACGCCGCGGACATCGATCGCCTGCTCGAAAAGCATGCGGGGCTGGCCAAGCGCCTGAAGAAGATGCTCGACCTGCTGAAGCCGCAGGACAAGGTGCGTATCCGCTATCAAGAAGAAGGCAGCGAGCTGGACCTGGATGTCGCGATCCGCTCGCTCATCGATTACAAGAGCGGTGCCCAGCCCGATCCGCGCATCAACATGAGCCACCGCAACGACGGACGCAGCATCGCGGTGATGCTGCTGCTCGACCTGTCGGAATCGCTGAACGAGAAAGCGGCCGGCAGCGACCAGACGATCCTGGAATTGAGCCAGGAAGCGGTGTCGCTGCTGGGCTGGGCGGTGGAAAAGCTGGGAGACCCGTTCGCCATTGCGGGCTTCCATTCCAATACGCGGCACGATGTGCGCTTCCTGCACATCAAGGGCTATAGCGAGAAATGGGACGACCAGGTGAAGGGCCGCCTGGCGGCAATGGAGGCAAGCTATTCCACGCGCATGGGCGCGGCGATGCGGCATGCCGCGCATTACCTCGAGAAGCAGCAGGCGGACAAGAAGCTGATGCTGATCCTCACCGACGGACAACCGTCGGATGTGGACTGCAAGGACGGCGAGTTGCTGATCGCCGATACCCGACAGGCCGTCAAGGAATTGGACCAGCAGGGAATTTACAGCTACTGCATCAATCTGGACCCCAAAGCCGATGAATATGTAGCGGATATCTTCGGCAGGCAATACACCATCGTCGACAAGGTGGCGCAGCTGCCGGAAAAGTTGCCGGAGCTTTTCATTTCCTTGACCAAATAGCCGTAGAGCGCGCTGCGCAAAACCTGTAAAATCGACAAGTTGAAAATTCAATCAGAGGAGAGCAGTAATGAGCAAGAGCTTGATCCAGTTCATCATCGAAGAACAGCGCCAGATACCCAATGCCAGCGGCGATTTCACCGGCCTGCTGAGCGACGTGATTTCCGCCTGCAAGCAGATCGCGCATGACGTTAACAAGGGTGCGCTGATCGGCGTGCTGGGCAGCGCGGGCAGCGAGAACGTGCAAGGCGAGACCCAGAAGAAACTGGACGTGATCACCAACGAGGTGTTCATCAAGGCCAACGAATGGAGCGGCCATCTGGCAGCGATGGCCTCGGAAGAGATGGACGACATCTACCCGATTCCGGCCAAGTATCCCAAGGGCAAGTACCTGATCACCTTCGACCCGCTGGACGGCTCTTCCAACATCGACGTCAACATCTCCGTCGGCACCATCTTCTCCATCCTGCGTTGTCCGGAAGGCGTGACCAACCCGACCGCTGCCGATTTCATGCAGCCTGGCACCAAGCAGATCTGCGCCGGTTACGCGCTGTATGGCCCGAATACCATGATCGTGCTGACCACCGGCCACGGCGTGAACGGTTTCACGCTGGACCGCGATGTGGGCGATTTCTTCCTGACCCACCCGAACATGACCATCCCCGCCGACACGGCCGAGTTCGCCATCAACATGTCCAACCAGCGCTTCTGGGAAAAACCCGTGCAGCGTTATGTCGAAGAATGCGTGAAAGGCAAGGACGGCGGTCGCGAGAAGAACTTCAACATGCGCTGGGTTGCCTCCATGGTGGCAGAAGTGCACCGCATCCTGACCCGCGGCGGCATCTTCATGTATCCGTTCGATACCAAGGATCCGACCAAGCCCGGCAAGCTGCGCCTGATGTACGAAGCCAACCCCATGTCGTTCATCGTCGAACAGGCCGGCGGCGCCAGTTCCACCGGCCGCCAGCGCATCATGGAGATCCAGCCGACCGGCCTGCACCAGCGCGTGCCGGTGATCCTGGGCTCGAAGAACGAAGTCGAGCGCGTGGTGGGCTACCACAAGGGAATGTAGAGCCTCAGCGGTGCTACCTGTAACGGGTGCGCCGCCGGTTTCGCAAGCAAAGGACACATCATGAGCAAACCCCTAGTTTCGATCGTGATGGGCAGTGCGAACGATTGGGAGATCATGCAGCAGGCTGCGCGCGCCCTGCAGGATTTCGGCGTGCCGTTCGACGCGCGCGTGATCTCGGCGCACCGTTCGCCCGACCTGCTGTTCGACTACATCAAGGACATGGGCGCGCAAGGCGTGCAATGTTTCATCGCCGGCGCCGGCGGTGCGGCACACCTGGCCGGCGTGATCGCCGGCAAGACCACGCTGCCGGTGCTGGGCGTGCCCATTCCTTCCAAGTACCTGAAAGGGATGGATTCGCTGCTATCCATCGTGCAGATGCCGAAAGGGATACCGGTGGCCACCTTCGCCATCGGCGAAGCGGGCGCCGCGAATGCCGGGCTGTTCGCCGTGTCCATGCTGGCAGCGCAAGATGGACAGATCGCGCAGAAACTGACCGACTATCGCAAGAAACAAGCCGAACAGATCGCCGCAACCACATTACCTACGTTGAGCTGAATATGAGCGTACTCCACGAATCCAATCTGACCAGCCTGAAATTCCTGCATCGCGGCAAGGTGCGCGACCTGTATGAAGTCGATGCCGATCATTTGCTGATCGTGCAGACGGATCGCCTCTCCGCATTCGATGTGATCCTGCCCACGCCGATTCCCGGCAAGGGCGAGGTGCTGACCGCGGTGTCGAATTTCTGGTTCAATAAACTGGCACACGTCATCCCCAACCACCTGTCCGGCATCGATCCCGAGTCGGTGGTGAAGACCGAGGCGGAAAAGGCGCAAGTGCGCGGCCGTTCCTTTGTCACCCGGAAGCTCAAGCCCCTGCCGATCGAAGCGATCGTGCGCGGCTACCTGGTGGGCTCCGGCTGGAAGGACTACAAGAAGACCGGCGCCGTGTGCGGCATCCAGTTGCCGGCGGGATTGCAGGAAGCGCAGAAGCTGCCGCAACCTTTGTTCACGCCTTCGACCAAGGCGGCGGTGGGCGAACACGACGAGAACATCTCGTTCGAGGAAGCCAGGAAGCTGCTGGGCGCGGAAATGGCCGAACAAGTGAAGAATGCCACGCTGGCGCTGTACACCCAGGCGGCGGACTATGCGCTGACCAGGGGCATCATCATCGCCGACACCAAGTTCGAATTCGGCACCGATGCCGCAGGCAAGCTGTACCTGATCGACGAAGCGCTGACGCCCGATTCCTCGCGCTTCTGGCCGGCCGACCAATACCAGGTCGGCAGCAACCCCCCGAGCTTCGACAAGCAGTTCGTGCGCGACTGGCTGGAATCTTCCGGCTGGAACAAGCAACCGCCCGCACCGCAGGTCCCCGCGGACGTGCTGCAAAAGACCGCGGACAAATATCGCGAAGCACAACGCCTGCTGACCGGCGCATGAATACGATCCCGAGCAAACTAATCGAGGGCTTCCGGCGTTTTCGGGAACGGCATTTCGAGCGCAACGACAGTTTTTACCAGCAACTGGTCGCGCAAGGCCAGACGCCGAAGACGCTGGTGGTGGCATGCTGCGATTCGCGCGTCGATCCTGCCCTGGTACTGGATTGCGAACCCGGCGACCTGTTCGTCGTCCGCAACGTCGCGAACCTCGTTCCGCCGCTCGAAAGCCGCGCCGGGCATCACGGCACCACGGCGGCCATCGAATACGGCGTGCGCACCCTGGGTGTCAGCCACATCATCGTGTTCGGACATGCGCACTGCGGCGGCATCGGCGCACTGGTCCGCAACGGCGGGGTGAGCGATCCCAATTCGTTCATCGACGACTGGATGTGCCTGGTGGAAAGCGCCCGCAGCAGCGTGGTGGCAGAGATGCCCAACGCCACACTGGAGGAGCAGACGCGCGCCTGCGAACAGCGCGCCATCCTGGTCTCGCTCGACAACCTGATGACCTTTTCCTGGGTGAGGGAGCGCATCGAGGCCGGTCAGCTCATCCTGCACGGATGGTATTTCGACATCGAGCGCGGAGAACTGCTGCGCTACGATGCAGCCCGGCGCGCGTTCGCCGCGCTGTGATCACTTGCCGGTGCTGGTGCCGCCGGCGGACAAACCCTTGAGTTCGCGATAGCGCTGCTTGTCGGCTTCGTAACGCGCCTTCACGGCATCCATTTCCTTCTGGTTCACATCGATGTTCTTCTGCAGGTCGGCGACGCGCGCTTCGGCGGCCGTCAGGTCGTCGGTCAACGATTGCGGGATCTTCCAGCCTTTCTTGGTGCGGCTGTCGGCCTCCTGATGCAACCCATCCAGTGTGGACTGGGCGGATTTGAGCATGGTGGTGTAACTGTTCAGGCGCGCCTCGACCTGCAGCAGGTTGCGGTCGCGCGCAAGGTCGATCTCCTTCTCGTTGCTGTAGCTGTTCAGCAACGCTTGGTCGTGGCGGCTGGCTTCGATGGCCGCCTTGTCATTGACCGTTTCCTGCTTGTTTGATTTGAGCTTGTCATCGAAGGTTTCGCTGCGGTCGGTCACCCGCCCATGCTCGAGCTCCTTGGTGTCCCGGTCCGCATATTCCGGAGGAATGGTTTCGCCGTAATGCGTGGTGCCATCCTTGTCCACCCATTTATACAATTTGGCCTCTGCATTGAGGCTGAAAGCAACGCACAGGGCGGTAACGGCAAGCAGACTGGATTTGTTCATTCTTTGACTCCGTAACGGTCGCGATAGGATTGGACCGCGTGCAGATTCTGCACCAACTGGGCTTGCCCCTGCAAATAGTCGAGCAGATCGTCGAGCGCAGCGATGGAAATAACTGGCAGGCCGAAGTCGCGCCGCACTTCCTGCACCGCCGACAGCTCGCCCTGCCCGCGTTCCATGCGGTCCAGCGCGATCACCACGCCGCACGGGGTGGCGCCGGAAGCGCGGATCAGTTCGATCGATTCGCGCACCGAAGTCCCGGCCGAGATCACGTCATCGATGATGAGCACCCTGCCCTGCAGCTTTGCCCCCACGGTGGTGCCGCCCTCGCCGTGGTCTTTCGCTTCCTTGCGGTTGAAGCAATACGGCACGTTGCGGCCCTGTTCGGCCAGCGCAATGGAAGTGCCCGCTACCAGCGGAATGCCCTTGTATGCGGGGCCGAACAGCATGTCGAACTCGACGTTGGAGGCCAGGATCGCCTGGGCGTAGAACTGGCACAGTTCGCGCAGCGCGGCTCCGTCCTGGAACAGGCCGGAGTTGAAGAAATAGGGCGAGAGACGCCCGGCTTTGGTCTGAAACTCGCCGAAGCGCAGCACGTTCTGCGCGACGGCGAAGCGGATGAAATCCTGGCGGTAAGCGTGCATGAGTAGCTTTGCAGTTGGATTGAACGGAGCCGCCATTATAATGCGCGGACTCATCCGACGAGACACTTCATGCGCATCATCACCTTAAATCTGAACGGGATCCGCTCCGCGTACAACAAGGGCCTGCTGGAATGGTTCGGCAGGCAGGATGCCGACATCCTGTGCGTGCAGGAACTCAAGGCCCAGGCCGACGACATGCCCCCCGACATGCTTGCCCCGCTCGGCTACCACGGCTGTTTCCACTATGCCGAGAAGAAGGGCTACAGCGGCGTCGGCCTCTATTCCAGGCGCAAGCCGGACAAGGTGATCGTCGGCCTGGGCATCCCCGAATTCGATGCCGAAGGGCGCTACATCGAAGCGCAGTTCGGCAATCTCAGCGTGGTGTCGCTGTACCTGCCCTCCGGCTCCAGCGGCGAAGAGCGGCAGGCCGTGAAGTTCAAGTTCCTCGAGGCCTTCATGCCGCATCTCGTACAGCTGCGGCACAGTGGCCGCGACATCATCGTGTGCGGCGACTGGAACATCGCCCACACCGAGAAAGACCTGAAGAACTGGCGCGGCAACAGGAAGAATTCCGGCTTCCTGCCGGAAGAGCGCGCCTGGCTCACCCAGCTGTTCGACGAAGTCGGCTTCGTCGATGTGTTCCGCAAATTGCATCCCGAACTGGAAGCCTATACCTGGTGGTCGAACCGCGGCCAGGCCTGGGCCAAGGATGTCGGTTGGCGCATCGATTACCAGATCGCCACCCCCGGCATCGCCGCCAAGGCCGTCACGACGGGCATCTACAAGGAGCAGCGATTCTCCGACCACGCGCCGCTGATGGTGGATTACCAGAAGGACCTGGCCTAGCGGCTGCTGCTATCCGGCG
>JAJZUH010000107.1 GCA_021847165.1 Pseudomonadota bacterium | reverse complement strand
GCCATGCTGGATGCGGCGGTCGAAGCCATCGTCAAGGCGGCCAATACCGGCAAGATCGGCGACGGCAAGATCTTCATCACCCCGGTGGAGCAGGTTATCCGCATCCGTACCGGCGAGACCAACGAATCTGCCCTGTAATTGGCCTGGCCACTGTGAATGGCTGGATATTGAATATCGATCTGTCAGCAAAGCCATTCTAGTCGGCCCTGTCTGATGAGCCTGATTCTGCTCAAACGCAATGAGATCGTGGCCGGCATGCCGGCCCCGTGGCCGTTATACGACCAGAATTACACGTTGCTGCTGGGGCGTGGCGAACTGGTCCGGGACGAGACGCACATCGATGCGCTGCTGGCCGGTGGTGCCTGCCATGAATTGTCGTGGGAAATGGCGGGAAACGAGCAGCCGGAACCTTTGCCCGCGCCGGAAGAGCCGCTTGCCAGACCATCCGGCGCCAATGGAGCGAAGACGGCGTTTACTTTCGAGGATCTGAATCTGAAAGTGGAAGACAAGCTGCAGCTCGAACCCCCGGCGCAGCTCACCCGCGAACGTTTCACCGTCAAAGTGATCGGATTTCTGCGCGGCGCCAGTTTGCTGGTCACCATGCCGATTACAGCCAATGGCCTCAGGCTCCAGCTCCTGGAGAAAGAGAAACTGGTGATGCGTTCTTTTTCCGGACAGAATGCTTTCGGATTCGCCTGCACCATCGAGCGGATAATCAAGATTCCCTTTGAATACATGCATCTGTCGTTTCCGGAGGAAATCCAGGGCATCATGATCCGCAAGGCGCCACGCGTTAAGACGCGCATCATTGCGGCGGTGCGGGACAGCAAATCCGCAGAGGCGGAGCAGGTGCCGGCGCTCATTTCCGATATCAGTGCCAACGGCGTGTCGCTTGAGGCCAAGGCCGCGCTGGGTGAAAAAGGCGACATTCTCAATCTGTCATTCCGGGTGCAATTGCACAATATCGATGCCTATCTGTCCCTGAAGGGCACTATCCGGGCCATATCCACCGCCGATGCGAGCGACGCTACAAAAACGGGCATGGTGCGCCACGGTATCGAATTCCGGGATTTGCCGCCCAACGACAGCGTCATCCTGCAAAGCCTGATCTATCAGCAGATGATCGAAAACCCGCACAAGTTGGCGTAGAAGATCGTCGGCGGAATTTCAATCCGTTCCGCCATGCCCGTTTCTGCGACGGGGCTCCCGCAAGCCGCAATCCAGCCGTTGAGTCGAAGCGCCGCTTCGGTTACAATGCGCGCCCTGTTTATCCGGCAACCGCAGGATAAACAGTAATTCGCACACTCGTTCATGTTGGGGTGTCCCTTCTGGGGATCAGGCTGGCGGGTGGAAGACTTAACCCTTAACGATTGGAGTAATCAAATGGCTGTAACTATGCGTCAAATGCTGGAGGCGGGTGTCCATTTCGGTCACCAGACCCGTTTCTGGAATCCCAAGATGGCCCCCTATATCTTCGGCCATCGCAACAAGATTCATATCGTCAACCTGGAAAAGACCGTCGTGATGTTCAACGACGCGCTGAAGGAAGTACGCAAGATCGCAGGGAAAAAGGGCACCATCCTGTTCGTGGCGACCAAGCGTCAGGCGCGCGAAATCATCCGCGAAGAAGCTCAGCGCTGCGGTTCTCCCTTCGTCGATCACCGCTGGTTGGGCGGCATGCTGACCAATTTCAAGACTGTGCAGACCTCCATCAAGCGCCTGCGCGATCTGGAAGCGATGATTGAAGACGGCAGCATCGAGAAGGTCTCGAAGAAAGAAGGCCTGATGTTGCGCCGCGAACTGGAAAAGTTGGATCGCAGCCTGGGCGGCATCAAGGACCTGCAAGGCCTGCCTTCCGCCATCTTCGTGATCGACGTCGGCTACCAGAAGGGCACCGTTACCGAAGCGCAGAAGCTGGGTATCCCTGTCATCGGTGTGGTGGATACCAACCACAGCCCGATCGGCGTGGACTATGTGATCCCCGGCAACGACGACTCCAGCCAGGCGATCCGCTTGTACGCACGCGGCGTGGCCGATGCGATCCTGGAAGGCCGCGAGCAGGCCTTGAACGATCTGACCGCACAAGTCGCGGAAAGCGCTGCATAAACAGCCTTCCCGCAACGAGGGGGCGCAAGCCCCCTTTTTTGTAACCTGAATTCAGTTGAAATCATTAGGAGTGTGACATGGCAGAGATCACCGCAGGTATGGTGAAAGAACTGCGCGAGGCGACTGGCCTCGGCATGATGGAATGCAAAAAGGCGCTGGTCGAGACCAATGGCGACGCCAAGGCGGCTGAAGAGCTGCTGCGCATCAAGAGCGGCGCGAAGGCCAGCAAGGCTGCTTCGCGCGTAACGGCGGAAGGCGTGATCGGTTCGTTCCTGGCAGCCGACGGCAAGACCGGCGCCGTGGCGGAAGTAAACTGCGAAACCGATTTCGTGGCCAAGAACGACGATTTCATGGCGTTTGCCAGGAACGTGGCGCAAACCGTGGCGCAAAAGAACCCGGCGGACATCGATGCGTTGCTGGCATTGCCCATCGCCAACGGTTCCGATACGGTCGAAGAGACCCGCAAGGCACTGGTGATGAAGCTGGGCGAGAACCTGAGCGTGCGCCGTTTCGAGCGCTATGAAACATCCACCGGCAAGCTGGCGACCTACCTGCACGGCAACAAGATCGGCGTGATGGTGAACTTCACCGGCGGCGACGAGACCTTGGGTAAGGACTTGGCCATGCACATCGCCGCGAGCAAGCCGAAGTCGGTCGATGCATCCGGGGTGAATCCGGAAGACATCGCCACCGAGCGCCGTATCGCCATCGAGAAGGCCAAGGAGTCCGGCAAGCCGGAAGCGATGCTGGAGAAGATCGCCGAAGGTACCGTGCAGAAGTTCCTCAAGGAAGTCACGCTGCTGGGACAGGTGTTCGTCAAGGCGGAAGATGGCAAGCAGACCATCGAGCAATTGCTGAAAAGCAAGGGTGCTTCGGTGACCGCATTCCAGATGTTCATCGTTGGCGAAGGTATCGAGAAGAAAGTGGAAGATTACGCCGCTGAAGTTGCTGCCGCTGCCGCTGCCGCGAAAAAAGGCTAAAAGGAAACCATATCCATGACTGCTCCCGCCTACAAACGCATCCTGCTCAAACTTTCCGGCGAAGCCCTGATGGGAGACGACAGCTACGGCATCAACCGTGCGGTCGTCGAGCGCATCGTGGCGGAGATCAAGGAAGTATCCGAGCTGGGGGTGGAAGTGGCGATGGTGATCGGCGGCGGCAACATCTTCCGCGGCATGGCGCCTGCCGCCGCGGGAATGGACAGGGCTACCGCCGATTACATGGGCATGCTGGCCACGGTGATGAACTCGATGGCTTTACAGGACGCGATGACGCGCGCGGGACTGGAGTGCCGCGTGCAGTCCGCCCTGAGTCTGGAGCAAGTGGCCGAGCCGTTCATCCGCGGCAAGGCCTTGCGTTACCTGGAGGATGGCAAGGTGGTAATCTTTGCGGCGGGTATCGGCAGTCCGTTCTTTACCACCGATACTGCCGCTGCCTTGCGCGGGGTGGAGATGTCTGCCGATGTGGTGATCAAGGCCACCAAGGTGGATGGCGTCTATACCGCCGACCCGAAGAAGGATCCCAAAGCGACCCGATACCAGAAAGTGAGCTTTGACGAAGCCATCGGCAAGGACCTGAAGGTGATGGACGCGACGGCGTTGACCCTTTGCCGCGACCAGAAGCTGCCTATCATCGTATTCAGCATTTTCAAGGCAGGCGCGCTGAAGCGGGTGGTGATGGGGCAGGACGAGGGGACTCTCGTCCACTGTGATTGATTTCGGAGAATGATGATGATTGCTGACATCAAGAAGAACGTCGAACAGAAGATGAGCAAGTCGCTGGAGGCGCTGAAAGTGGACTTGGGCAAGATCCGCACGGGGCGCGCGCATACCGGCATCCTGGATCACGTGATGGTGGACTACTACGGCAATCCGACGCCGGTAAACCAGGTGGCGAACGTCACGTTGACCGATGCGCGCACCATCGGCGTGCAGCCGTACGAGAAAAACATGGTTGGCCCGATCGAAAAGGCGATCCGCGACTCCGATCTGGGGCTGAACCCGGCCACCAACGGGGATTTGATCCGTGTACCGATGCCGATGCTGACCGAAGAGCGTCGCCGCGACCTGATCAAGGTGGTCAAGAGCGAAGGCGAAAACGCCAAGGTCGCGGTGCGCAACATCCGCCGCGATGCGAACGAGCAGCTCAAAAAACTGCTCAAGGACAAGGAGGTCGGCGAGGACGAGGAACGCCGCGCGCAGGATGAGGTGCAGAAATTGACAGACCGTTTTGTCGCCGAAATCGATAAATCCCTGCAGGCCAAAGAAGCTGACTTGATGGCGATATAGGCGCGCCATCGATACGATAATGGCACTGCCCTTCTTCAGTTCCACCCGCACCATTCCCGACATCACTGCTGTCCCGCGTCACATCGCCATCATTATGGATGGCAATGGGCGCTGGGCGAAGCAGCGCCTCATGCCCCGCGTCATGGGGCATCAGCGCGGCGTGGAAACGGTGCGCGAAATGGTCAAGGCCTGTCGCCAGATGGGGGTCGAATATCTCACGCTGTTCGCCTTCAGCAGCGAGAACTGGCGCCGGCCTGCCGACGAGGTCTCGTTCCTGATGCAGCTGTTCCTGAAGATGCTGGAGCGCGAAGTGGGCAAGCTGCACGAGAACAACATCCGCCTGAAGGTCATCGGCGATCGCAGCCGCTTCGACGCGGAACTCGTGCGCCATATCGAATCTGCCGAACAACTCACGGCCAATAACACCAGTCTGACCCTGACCATCGCGGCCAATTACGGCGGGCGCTGGGACATCATGCAGGCGATGCACGCGTTGAGCCAGGCCCATCCGGAGCGAGCCAGCGCGTTTGCCGAGGAAGAACTCACCCCCTATCTTTCCATGCACTACGCACCGGAACCCGATTTGTTCATCCGTACCGGCGGCGAACAGCGCATCAGCAATTTCCTGCTGTGGCAACTGGCCTATACGGAACTGTATTTCACCGACACCTTATGGCCGGCGTTCGACCGGGCAGCGCTGGAGGCGGCCATCCAGTCATATCGGAAGCGCGAGCGCCGGTTCGGACGCACCAGCGAACAATTGAGCGAGGACAAGAAGAATGCTTAAACAGCGCATCATCACAGCCAGCATATTGTTTGCCTTGTTTCTCGGTGCGCTGTTCGGCTTGCCCGCGATAGGCTGGCAGGGACTGGTGCTGCTCATGGTGGGGCAGGGTGCGGTGGAGTGGGCGCGCCTGTCTGGCCTGAAAGGCCGTGGGGCATCGGCCTATTGGCTGGTCACCCTGGCAGTGATGGGCGGCATGATGTGGTTTGACAACGGCGTCGCGCCGAACCAGCAGAATCTGTTGCATCTGGCCTGGTATTCCCTGGCCGTGCTGCTCTGGGTGCTCGTGGTCCCGGCCTGGCTGATTGCGGGCTGGCGCCCGCAGAATCGCTGGCTGCTGGGCGCGGTCGGATGGGTCGTGCTGTTGCCGACGGGACTGGCGATGCTCGATCTGCGCGCATTCAGCCCCTGGGTGCTGCTGTTCGTGATGACGGTGGTGATGATGGCGGACATCTCGGCTTACTTTGCCGGCAAGCGCTTCGGCAAGAACAAGCTGGCCCCGGCCATCAGTCCCGGCAAGACCTGGGAAGGGGTGGCCGGTGCAATGTTCGGCGTGACGGTCTATGTGATTGTCGTTGTCTGGTCGAGCGGGCTGTACAGGCACTATCCGCTGTTCCCCGGCATCATCATTGCGGGATGGTGGTGGGTGGCGCTGGCGGTGATCGGCGACCTGTTCGAGTCCGCCATCAAGCGCCAGGCTGGCGTCAAGGATAGCGGCGCATTGTTGCCCGGCCACGGCGGTTTGCTGGACCGTATCGATGCATTGACCTCCACCTTGCCTTTCGCGGGCATAGCGCTGATCCTGCAAAGGCTGGAATGAACAAGCTTACCCGCCTCACTGTACTCGGATCCACCGGCAGCATAGGCAAGAGCACGCTGGATGTGGTTGCGCGTCATCCGGACAGGTACCGGATCGTTGCGCTCACCGCACAGCGGCAGGACGAACTGTTATTCGAACAATGCCAGCGCTTCCAGCCGGTTTATGCGGTGCTGCTGGACGAGGAGGCGGGCGATCGGTTGAGCAAGCGGCTTGCTGCTGCCGGGATCGAAACCGAGGTGTTGTGCGGGATGGCAGCATTGGAACGGGTCTCGACCTTGCCGGAGGTGGATGCCGTGATGGCGGCCATCGTCGGCGCGGCGGGCATGCCGCCGACCCTGGCGGCAGCGCGTGCCGGCAAGAAGATCCTGCTGGCCAACAAGGAAACGCTGGTTCTGGCGGGGCATCTGTTCATGGAAGCGGTATATCGCAGCGGCTCGGCCTTGTTGCCCATAGACAGCGAGCACAATGCCATCTACCAGGCTTTGCCGCGCGGATATGCCGGGGACATGAAGCAGAGCGGCGTGCGCAAGATCCTGCTGACCGCATCTGGCGGACCGTTCCGCAACGCCACGCTGGAACAGCTGCAGCATGTCACGCCGGAGCAGGCCTGCGCGCATCCGAACTGGAGCATGGGGCGCAAGATTTCGGTTGATTCGGCCAGCATGATGAACAAGGGACTGGAAGTGATCGAGGCGCACTGGCTGTTCAATGCGCCCGCCGACGACATCCAGGTGGTGGTTCATCCGCAGAGCGTGATCCACTCCCTGGTGCAATACGTTGACGGCTCGGTGCTGGCACAACTCGGCAATCCAGACATGCGCACCCCCATCGCCTATGCCCTGGCCTATCCGGAGCGGATCGATGCCGGAGTGATGCCGCTCGATCTGTTCCAGGTGGCCAAACTCGATTTCATTGCCCCGGATTTCAACCGTTTTCCCTGCCTG
>JAJZUH010000106.1 GCA_021847165.1 Pseudomonadota bacterium | reverse complement strand
TGTGCATGTCGTCGGCGGTGGCGGCGCACAAGCGCGCCTTTGGCGCCGATGTGGTGCCTGTCTGCTACGAGGACATGGAGGCCGCCGATCTCGTCGTCATCGCGGGCTCGAACTATGCGTGGGCGCACCCCGTGCTCCACCAGCGGCTGGCCGCTGCGAAGAAGGCGCGGCCGGACATGCGGGTGGTGGTTATCGATCCGCGCCGCACGCCGACCTGCGACATCGCCGATCTGCATCTGGCTGTCGCTCCGGGATCGGATGCCTGTCTGTTCAACGGCCTGCTGAATTTCATCCGCCGCGAGGATGCATTCGACCTGGCGTACATCGAAGCGCATGTGGAGGGCTTTGCCGCGGCTTTCGAAGCGGCGCGAGCCGCCGGCTCGATCCCGGAAGTGGCACAGGTTTGCGGTATTCCGGAGGCGCAGGTCAGCGAGTTCTTCCGCCTGTTCGCGCGCACTGCGCGCACCGTGACGATTTTCTCGCAGGGCATCAACCAGTCTTCCAGCGGGGTGGACAAGGGCAATGCGATCATCAATGTGCACCTCGCGACCGGGCGGATCGGCCGTCCCGGCATGGGGCCGTTCTCGGTGACCGGGCAACCCAATGCGATGGGCGGGCGCGAGGTGGGCGGGCTGGCCAACCAGCTGGCGGCGCACATGGATTTCTCCGACGCGGCGGATGTCGAGCGGGTCGCGCGATTCTGGAATGTACCGAGCATCGCCCACGCGCCCGGGCTGAAAGCGGTGGAGATGTTCCAGGCCATCGCATCGGGCAAGATCAAGGCGGTGTGGATCATGGGCACCAATCCGGCGGTCAGCATGCCGGATGCCGATCGCGTGCGTGCGGCATTGCTGGATTGCGAACTGGTCGTGGTATCCGATTGCGTGCGGCACACCGACACGACCGCCTGCGCCGACATCCTGCTGCCGGCCGCGGGCTGGGGCGAGAAGGACGGCACGGTGACCAATTCGGAGCGGCGCATCTCGCGGCAGCGGTCCTTGCTGCCCACGGCGGGCGAAGCCAGGCCGGACTGGTGGATCATCACCCAGGTCGCGCAACGCATGGGTTTTGCCGATGCGTTTCCCTATACCGGGCAGGCGCAGATATTCCGCGAGCACGCACGCCTGTCCGGCTTCGAGAATGCGGGCAAGCGCGCATTCGACATCAGTACGCTGGCCGAACTGGACGACGCGCAGTACGACGCGCTGCAGCCGGTGCAATGGCCGGTGAACAGCCAGGCGCCGCGGGGCACGCCGCGTTTGCTGGCCGACGGACATTTCTATACGCCCAGCGGCAAGGCGCGCATGCTTGCCGTTGTTCCCCGCTTGCCGGCCGTCGCGGCGGATGAAAGTTTTCCGCTGGTGTTGAACACGGGCCGCAGCCGCGATCAATGGCATACCATGACCCGCACCGGGAAAGTGCCGCGCCTGAATACGCACGAAGCGGAGCCGTATGTGCAAGTGCATGCATCGGATGCGCATAGCCATCGGCTGCAGCACGGCGGGCTGGCACGTCTGACGAGCCGCAACGGAACCATGCTGGCACGCGTGCAGATCAGCGACGACCAGCGTCCGGGTTCGGTGTTCGTGCCCATGCACTGGAGCGATGCCTGCGCGCGATCGGCTCGGGTGGATGCACTGGCTGCACCGGTCACCGATCCGATCTCCGGGCAGCCGGAATCCAAACATACGCCGGTGCGCGTTGAACCTTATCGGCCTGCCTGGCAGGGGTTCGTGCTCAGTCGTACACGCCTGGATTTCATCGACGCCAGCTATTGCGCTTGCACGCAGGGTGCGGGTTACTGGCGCCATGAACTGGCCGGAGATGACATGCCGGAAGAGTGGCGCGATTGGGCGCAAGCCGCATTGGATGATTCCGGGGCACCCGCAAGGAGTACACCAAAGGTAGGCAATCTGCTATCGAGCCAGCTCGATGCAGAATTGACACCGCCGGTGGGTGCCCGGCAGCTTTGCTGCCACCCTTCCGCAGATTGGCTCGAATATCGGGACGCATCGATGGGACGCTATCGTGCAGCCAGTTTGCAGCGTGGCAGGCTGGCGGCGGTGTTCTTCATGGCCACCGATCAGCGTCTGCCGGAACGCGCATGGCTGGGCAGCCTGTTCGGCAAGGAACGTCTCGAATCCGGCGATGTTGCCGGTCTGCTGGCCGCGCGACCGCCAAGCGGCTCGGCCGATGCCGGGCGCAACGTGTGTGCCTGTTTCAACGTGGGCGAGAAGACCATCCTCAATGCCATCCAGGCACAGGCACTGGATAGCGTTGAGGCTGTCGGGGCATGCTTGAAGGCAGGCACGGGGTGTGGTTCATGTATACCGGAAATTCGCCGTGTTCTCGAGCGTCGTTGATATGGCGTGGGATGAATCATTGCCGGAGGTGTTCCGGGCGCGCGACGGGAAGCATGGGGATGGGCCGGATATGCGCAGCCGCCGGCCGGATGGTCAGTGCACTGGCCGCAGCTGGGGAACGTTTCGCTGTTCCAGCTGATGCACGCAATCCAGCGCGGCGAGCTTGTAGCATTCCGCCAGGGTCGGGTAGTTGAACACGTTGCCGACCAGGTCGCGCACCGTGCCGTGCAGGTTCATCACCAGCTGGCCGATGTGGATGAGTTCGCTCGCCTGTTCGCCGACGATATGCACGCCCAGCAGTTTCTCGTCGCGCGCGTCCACGATCAGTTTGAGCAGCCCCTGCGCATCGCCGATGATCTGGCCGCGCGCGCTGTCCTTGAAGCTGGCGTTGCCGACGAAGTAAGGGATGTTCTCCTGCCGGATCTCCTGCTCCGTCTTGCCGACGTAGGAGATCTCCGGGATGGTGTAGACCGCCATCGGCAGGTTGTCCGCCGCGGCCTGTTCGGCTGCGCCGAAGGCGTGCAGCACGGCGGCACGTCCCTGTTCCATGCCGGTCGAGGCGAGCGCGGGACGGCCGATCAGGTCGCCCACCGCGTAGATGTGCGGCACGCTGGTCTGGAAATGCCGGTTGACTTCGATCCAGCCGTCCTGTGCGGCGATGCCCGCATTGGCGACCTGCAGCCCGGCACTGTTGGGTTCCCGGCCCTGCGCATAAAGCACCGCATCGGCGCGGAGCTGTTTGCCGCTCGCCAGCACGGTGACGGTGGCGTTGCCTTCGCGGCGGATTTCCGCGACGCGTTCCTGCATATGGAACGTGACGCCCATGGCGAGGAAGCTGTCGGACAGCACGCCCACCACGTCCTCGCTCAGGTAGGTCAGCAGTTGCGCATGGCTGTCCACCACGCTGACCTGCACGCCCAGCGCGGCGAAGATGGAGACGAATTCGCAGGCGATCACGCCGCCGCCTACCACCAGCAGGCTGTCAGGCAGGTGGCGCAGGTTCAGGATGGAGGTGGAATCCAGCACCGTTTTCTTGTCGAACGGGACCTCGGCCGGGCGGCGCGGCCTGGAGCCGCAGGCCAGCACGATCACGTCCGCCGTGAGTCGGCGCGCGTGGCCGCCGGCATCGGCGACCTGCAGGGTATGCGCATCGACGAACGAAGCCTCGCCCGGGATCAGGGCCACGCCGTGGCGCAGCAGGCGCTGCAGGATGACCGATTCCTGTTGCGCGATCACGCCTTCCTTGCGCCGTACCGCATCGGCCAGCAGGCCGTGGCGGCTGCGGCCGTCCGGCGCCACGGCCTGGCGCATGCCGCCGGAACGCGACAGCAGGTAGGCCACTTCGCGCATCGCCTTGCTGGGAATGGTGCCGGTCTGCAGTCCGGCGCCGCCGATCCTGGGTTTGCGTTCGATGATGGCGGCGCGTTTGCCCAGGCGCGCCGCCTGCCATGCCGCATGCTGCCCGGCGGGACCGGAGCCGATGATGAGAACGTCGTAGTCCATGTTGATGGCCAGGTGAGTGTAAGTTTATAAAAGGTTACTGGCGCCACTGTTCCTTCCCCCATGCAGGGGAAGGGCGTTTTCAGTCGGTGTTATTTGACGCGCATGCCGGGTTGCGCGCCCGCGTCCGGCGACAGGATGAAAAGTCCCGGTGTCGTGCCCGAGGCCGCCAGCACCATGCCTTCGGACAAGCCGAACTTCATCTTGCGCGGGGCGAGGTTGGCCACCATCACCGTCATGCGGCCCTTCAGCCAGTCCGGATCGTAGGCCGACTTGATGCCCGCGAACACGGTGCGCGGTTGCGGCTCGCCGATGTCCAGCGTCAGCTTGAGCAGCTTTTCCGCGCCTTCCACATGCTCGGCGTTGACGATGCGCGCCACGCGCAGGTCGATCTTGTTGAAGTCGTCGATACTGATGGTCGGCGCGATGGGGGCGACATCCGCTCCCATCATCTTCAGCGGCATGGTGGCATCGCCGACCGCTTCGCCGGCCTTCGGTGCGGCCGGGGCGGCGGCGATGGCATGCTGCTGATGTTCGGCATGGCGCTGCTGGGAAACCGGCGGCGCCGGTTGCAGGCTGGCCTTGTTGGCCTCGACCATCGCCTCGATGCTCTTCGGGTCGAGGCGGGTCATCAGGTGCTGGTAGGCGTTGATCGGGTGTCCATCGGGCAGCAGCACCTGTGCATCCTGCCAGTGCAGTTCGCCGACGTTGAGGAATGCTTCCACATCCTTCGCCAGCTGCGGCAACACCGGCTTGAGGTAGATGGTGATGATGCGGAAGGCTTGCAGCGCCACGCTGCATACGCCCTGCAGCCATTCCACGTTGCTCGGGTCCTTCGCCAGCTCCCACGGTTTGGTGGCGTCGATGTAGGCGTTGATCAGGTCGAGCAGGGTGCCGATGCTGCGCGTGGCCTTGGAATAGTCGCGCGTTTCGTAATACTCGGCGATCTGGCCGGAGGCGTCCTGCAGCAGCTGCAGCAGGTTCTGCTTCGGTGCGTCCTCCACCAGTTTGCCGGCGAGGCCGCTGGTGTCGGCGCATTGCGCCAGCAGGGTATGGGGGGCCAGCTTGCCGGCGAAGCGCTTGCTGATGAAACCGGCGCTGCGGCTGGCGATGTTGATGTACTTGCCGATCAGGTCGCTGTTCACGCGCGCCACGAAATCGTCGAGGTTGAGGTCGAGGTCCTCCATCGTGCCGTTCAGTTTGGCGGCGTAGTAATAGCGCAGGTATTCGGTGTTCTGCACGTGTTCGACATAGCTGCTCGCGGTGATGAAGGTGCCGCGCGACTTGCTCATCTTCTCGCCGTTCACGGTGAGGAAGCCGTGCGCGAACAGCCTGGTCGGCGTGCGGAAGCCGGCGTGCTGCAGCATTGCCGGCCAGAACAGCGCATGGAAGTACAGGATGTCCTTGCCGATGAAGTGGTACAGCTCGGCATCCGAGCCGTGGCGCCAGTAATCGTCGAAGCTGAGTCCCTGGTTCTTGCACAGCTGCTGGAAGCTGCCCATGTAGCCGACCGGCGCGTCCAGCCAGACGTAGAAATATTTGCCTGGCGCGTCGGGGATCTGAAAGCCGAAATAGGGGGCATCGCGCGAGATGTCCCAGTCGGTCAACTTGTTTTCGCCCTCGCCGCCCAGCCATTCCTGCATCTTGTTGGCGGCTTCGTGTTGCAGCGTGCCGCTGCGCGTCCATTCGCGCAGGAACTGCTGGCAACTGGCGGAAGACAGGCGGAAGAAATAATGGTCGGAGTTGCGCAGTTCCGGCTTGGTGCCCGAAACGGCGGAATACGGCTCGATCAGTTCGGTCGGCGCATAGGCCGCGCCGCATACCTCGCAGTTGTCGCCGTACTGGTCCTTGGCATGGCACTTCGGGCACTCGCCCTTGATGAAACGGTCCGGCAGGAACATCTGCTTGGCCGGATCGTAATACTGCTCGATGGAGCGCACCTCGATCAGGTTAGCCGCCTTGAGCGTGCGATAGATACCCTCGGCGAATTCGCGCGTCTCGGCCGAGTTGGTCGAGCCGTAATTGTCGAACGCCACATGGAAGGCGCGGAAATCGTCGTAGTGTTCCTGCCATACCTTGGCGATCAGTTGTTCCGGCGTGATGCCTTCCTTCTCGGCGCGCAGCATGATCGGTGTGCCGTGGGTGTCGTCGGCGCAGACGTAGTGGCAGGTGTTGCCGGACATTTTCTGGAAACGGACCCAGATATCGGTCTGGATGTATTCGACGAGGTGGCCCAGGTGGATGCTGCCGTTGGCATACGGCAGGGCGGAGGTGACGAGGATTTTTCTTGGCATGAGACGCGGTTCCTGTAATAGGCCGCGATTGTAGCAAAACCCGCACACGGCTGCGGAATTGGGTAAAATCGCGCCCGCACAAACCCGTCGAGGAAGCAAGATGAGCATCAAGTCAGACAAGTGGATACGCCGCATGGCCGAGCAGCACGGCATGATCGAGCCGTACGAGCCCAACCAGGTGAAGGAAGTGAACGGGCACAAGATCGTGTCCTACGGCACCTCCAGTTACGGCTACGACATCCGCTGCTCGCGCGAATTCAAGCTGTTCACCAACATCAACAGCACCATCGTCGATCCCAAGAATTTCGACCCGAATTCGTTCGTCAACGTGGAGGCCGACTACTGCGTCATTCCGCCCAACTCCTTCGCGCTGGCGCGCACCGTCGAATATTTCCGCATCCCGCGCAATGTGCTCACCATCTGCCTGGGCAAGTCGACCTATGCGCGCTGCGGCATCATCGTCAACGTCACGCCGTTCGAACCGGAATGGGAAGGTTACGTGACGCTGGAATTCTCCAACACCACGCCGCTGCCGGCCAAGATCTACGCCAACGAAGGCGTGGCGCAGGTGCTGTTCTTCGAGAGCGACGAAGTGTGCGAGACCTCGTACAAGGACCGGGGCGGCAAGTATCAGGGGCAGGTGGGCGTCACCCTGCCGAAGATCTGATGTTGCTGGACGAACAAGTCGTCTGGCGTTCCCCCGAAGGCAAGGTCATCGCCTGCGTGGAGAAGAACAAGGTGCTGCAGGAGAACCTCGCCGAGATCCGCCAGGTCTGCCAGGATGCGCTCGAAGA
>JAJZUH010000105.1 GCA_021847165.1 Pseudomonadota bacterium | reverse complement strand
CGCACGATCTCGCGCAGGATCTCGTAACACACGGTCTGTGCGGTCTTGACCTCGCCGCGTCCCTGGCAGGTGGGGCAGGGTTCGCACAGCACATGGGCCAGACTTTCGCGCGTGCGTTTGCGTGTCATCTCGACCAGGCCGAGCGAAGAGAAGCCGCTGACGCTGATGCGGGTGCGGTCGCGCGCCAGCATCTTCTTGAATTCTTCCAGCACGGCGTCGCGGTGTTCCGCCGTATCCATGTCGATGAAATCGCAGATGATGATACCGCCGAGGTTGCGCAAACGCAGTTGCCGCGCGATGACCTGGGCGGCTTCCAGGTTGGTCTTGAAGATGGTGTCGTCGAAGTTGCGTCCGCCGACGAAGCCGCCGGTGTTGACGTCGATCGTGGTAAGCGCTTCGGTCTGGTCGATGATGAGGTAGCCGCCGGATTTCAGGTCGACCCGGCGCGACAGCGCCCGCTCGATTTCCTCCTCTACGCCATACATGTCGAACAGCGGCCGCGTGCCGACATAGCGTTCGAGCTTGGGCACGGCGGGGGCGATGTAATCGGTGGCGAACGCCAGCATGCGCTCGTAGGTTTCGCGCGAATCGACCAGCAGCCGGGTGGTCTCTTCGTTGACGAAGTCGCGCAGTACGCGCAGGCTGATGTCCAGTTCCTTGTACAACAGCGCCGGGGCGGCCAGTCTCTGCGATTGCTGTTGCAGGTTGCTCCACAGCTTGTCGAGGTAGGCA
Organism: Pseudomonadota bacterium; assembly: GCA_021847165.1. Lineage (GTDB taxonomy): Bacteria > Pseudomonadota > Gammaproteobacteria > Burkholderiales > Gallionellaceae > Sideroxyarcus. Next base: position 6,257 of record JAJZUH010000105.1, on the reverse strand, counting down.
ACATCGGCGCGCAGTTCGCTGTCGGAGGCCGATTCGGCCATGGTGCGGATGATGTAGCCGCCCTTCTGTTCTGTCGGCAGCACCTGCTGCAGCTTGGCGCGCAGTGCCTCGCGCTCTTCCTCGTTCTCGATGCGCTGCGAGACGCCGATGTGCGCCTCCTGCGGCAGGTAGACCAGCAGGCGTCCGGCGAAGCTCAGTTGCGTGGACAGGCGCGCGCCCTTGGTGCCGATGGGGTCCTTGATGACCTGCACCAGCAGGCTCTGTCCTTCGAACAGCACCTTCTCGATCGGCTTCGCGGCATCGCCGTTGTGCTGGTTTTCCCAGATGTCGGCGACGTGCAGGAAGGCGGAGCGTTCCAGGCCGATGTCGATGAACGCCGACTGCATGCCGGGCAGCACCCGTTTCACCTTGCCCACGTAGACATTGCTGACCAGACCGCGCTGGCTGCCGCGCTCGATGTGCAGTTCCTGCACGACGCCTTGTTGCATCACCGCGACGCGCGTTTCCTGCGGGGTGACGTTGATCAGGATTTCTTCTGTCATGGTGCGGGATATCCGAATAGTTTCAGCAATTCTACCGTCTCGAACAGCGGCAGTCCCATCACGCCGGTATAGCTGCCGTCGATGTGCTTCACGAAGGCGCCGGCATGTCCCTGGATGCCATAGGCTCCGGCCTTGTCGTGCGCCTCGCCGGTGAGCAGGTAATGGTGGATGCGCTCTTCGCTCAGAGTGTCGAAAGTGATGGTGGTGGTCGACAGGCGCATTTCCAGGCGATCTTCGAAGGCCATGGCAACGGCAGTCAGCACCTGATGCTGCGATCCGGACAGCAGGCGCAGTATTTCGGCGGCATGCTCGTTGTTGTCCGGCTTGCCGATGATCCTGCCTCCCAGCGTGACGGTGGTATCTGCCGCCAGCACCGGACGCTGCGGCAGGTTGCGCATGGACAGCGTCTCCCATCCGGCGCGCGCCTTGTCGAGGCAGATGCGCTGCACATAATCCACCGGAGACTCCCCGTCGTGGGGTGTTTCGTCCACCTGTACGAAACGGCGCGGATCGTCGCGCAACAGCAGCACCTCATAGTGCACGCCGATCTGCTTGAGCAGTTCGCGGCGGCGCGGGCTTTGCGAGGCGAGGTAGATGTGCGGGTGGCTGATCATGACGGCAAGACGGGCGGTTCCGGATTATTCCCTGTGATAGGGGTGATTGTGCATCAGGCTGTGCGCCCGATAAAGCTGTTCGGCCAGCAGCACGCGCACCATGCCGTGCGGCAGGGTGAAGGCCGAAAGCGCCAGCAATTCTTGTGCGGCCTGCTTGATCGATTCGTGCAGGCCGTCCGCGCCGCCGATGATGAAGGCGACATCGCGGCCATGCCGCATCCAGTCCTGCATCTGCCGGGCGAGTTGCCTGGTGGTGGGGGTGGCACCGCGTTCGTCGAGCGCAATGCACAGTGCGGAAGCGGGCAGGGCGGACTTGATGCGCTGCGCTTCGGCTTCCATGATCTGGGTGGCGGTCTTGCCGCTGGTGCGCGGCTCCGGCTTGATCTCGATCAGTTCGATCTTTGCCTCGCGCGGCATGCGCTTGGCATATTCGTTGAAACCCTCGGTGATCCAGCTGGGCATCTTGTTGCCCACCGCGAGGATCAGCAGTTTCATTTTGCTGCGTGCGCGCGCACCTTGGGGTGCGCGCCCCACAATTCTTCAAGGTTGTAATAGGCGCGCACCGGCGGCTGCATGATATGCACCAGCACCTCGCCGAAGTCGACCAGTATCCATTCGCCGCTTTGCTGGCCTTCGACGCTGAGCGGGTCTTCGTTCAGTTCCTTGAGCTTCTTCTCGACGTTGTCCGCCAGCGCCTTGGTCTGGCGCGTGGATTGGGCGCTGGCAACGATCATGCGTTCAAACAGGGGGCTCAGCTTGCTGGTGTCGATGACTTCGATGTCGAGCGCCTTGACGTCTTCCAGGGCGGCGACGATGGCCTGGGTCTTTTCTTCTGTGCTTAGCATGTACGATACAGTTGGTGAGTGTTGATGTAATTGACCACGGCATCGGGCACGAGGTAGCGGACATTCTTGCCTTCCGCGCAACGGCGGCGAATGTCGGTGGAGGATATCTCCAGGGCGGGCATGTCGGCGACGAAGATCGCGCCGTGCGGTGTTTCGTGCAGGGCGCCGGCACCGGGCGCCAGGCGGGCGCGATATTCGGCCTGCAGCGCGCTATCCGTCGAGTTCATCGCGTTGCCCAGCGGGGGGCCGCCGGCGCGTTGCAGCACCACGATGTGCGCCAGTTCGAACAGGCGCTTCCATTCGTGCCAGGTGTGCAACTGCAGGAAGGCGTCGCCGCCGAGGATGAGGCACAGCGGTTGCTGCTCGCCGAGCTCGGCACGCAATGCGGCGAGAGTATCCACGGTGTAGCAGGGATCGGTGCGGAACACTTCATGCACGTCGACGAGGAAGTCGGGATGGCCGTTCAGGGCCAGGCGCACCATCTCCCAGCGCGATTTCGCCTCTGCCTGCGGGGCGGCCCGGTGCGGCGGCGTGCCGCAGGGGACGAAACGCACCTGCGCCAGGCCGCACTGCTCGAGTGCTTCCTGGGCGATACGCAGATGCCCATGGTGGATGGGATCGAACGTGCCGCCGAGGATGCCGATCGGAGCCGTGCTCACCGGTTACAGTGCCAGCCGCCGCATGTCCGATAGCACATGGGCGAGGTAGGTGGTGAAGCGCGCGCCCGCGGCGCCGTCGATCACGCGGTGGTCATAGGACAGCGACAGCGGCAGCATCAGGCGCGGCACGAACTCTCCGTCCTTCCACACCGGTTTCATGCTGGAGCGCGACACGCCGAGGATGGCGACTTCCGGCGCATTGATGATCGGCGTGAAAGAAGTGCCGCCGATGCCGCCCAGGCTGGAAATGGTGAAGCAGCCGCCCTGCATGTCGGCCGCGGTGATCTTCTTCTCGCGCGCGCGCGCAGAGACTTCGCCCAGTTCCTTGGCCAACTGCACGATGCCTTTCTGGTCCACGTCGCGGATCACCGGCACCATCAAGCCGTCCGGCGTATCCACGGCAACGCCGATGTGGATGTATTTCTTCACGATGAGGTTCTCGCCGGCGGCATCCAGCGACGCGCAGAAATCGGGGAAGTGCTTCAGCGTGATGGCGCAGGCCTTGAGCATGAAGGCGAGCGGGGTGATCTTGATGTTCTGCTTGGCGTATTCGGCACCCAGTTCCTTGCGGAAGGCTTCCATCTCGCTGATGTCGGCTTCCTCGAACTGCGTCACGTGCGGGATCATCACCCAGTTGCGGTGCAGGTTGGCGCCGGACAGTTTCTTGATGCGCGACAGCGGTTTGCTTTCCACCGCGCCGAACTTGGCGAAATCCACTTCCGGCCACGGCAGCAGGCCGGGCAGTGCGCCGCCCCCCGTGCCGGCACCGCCGCCGGCCAGCGATTTCTTGACGAAGTTCTGCACGTCGTCCTTGGTGATGCGGCCTTTTTCGCCGCTGCCGCCGACTTGCGCCAGGTTCACGCCCAGTTCGCGCGCGAAGCGGCGGATGGACGGGCTGGCGTGGGCCTTGCCGCCGGATGGTGCGACAGTCGCGGCCGGCGCCGCCGGGGCGGCAGCCGCCACAGGACTTGGCGCGGGTGCAGGTGCGGCGGCGACCGGTGCTGCAGCCTGTGGTGCAGGTGCCGCCGCCGGGGCGGCAGCTTGTGCGCCGCTGCTCTGCATCAGGACGATCAGGTCGCCTTCGGATACCTTGTCGCCGACCTTCACCTTCACTTCCTTGACCACGCCGTCGAACGGCGCGGGCACGTCCATGGTCGCCTTGTCGGTCTCCACCGTGATCAGCGCCTGCTCGGCGGATACCTTGTCGCCGGCTTTCACCGCCACTTCGATGACCGCAACCCCTTTGAAATTGCCGATGTCCGGCACCAATACTTGTTTGATTTCTGCCACGCTGGTCTCCTCGGCTTAAACCGTCGTCGGGTTCGGTTTGTCGGGATTGATCTTGTACAACTTGATCGCCTTGCTCACCTCGCTTGCCGGCAGCGTGCCTTCGTCCGCCAGCGCCTTCAATGCGGCGACGGCAACGTAGAAGCGGTCGACCTCGAAGAAGTGGCGCAGTTTCTTGCGTGTATCGGAACGGCCGAATCCGTCGGTGCCCAGCGTCCGGTAGCGCGCTTTGACGAAGGGACGAATCTGGTCGGCGTAAGAACGGATGTAGTCGGTCGCGGCGACCACCGGCACGGCAGCGTCCAGGCACTGCTCGACGTAGCTGACGCGAGCCTTGGCCTCCGGATGCAGCGTGTTCCAGCGTTCGCAGTCGATACCTTCGCGGCGCAGCTCGTTGAAGCTGGTCACGCTCCAGACGTCGGCGGCGACGCCGAAATCCTTCTCCAGCAGTTCGGCGGCGGCGATCACCTCGCGCAGGATGGTGCCGCTGCCCAGCAGTTGTACCTTGGCTTTCGCCTTGGCCTTGCCTGCACTGAAGCGGTACATGCCCTTGATGATGCCTTCCTCGGCGCCCTTCGGCATGGCCGGATGCGCGTAATTCTCGTTCATCACAGTGAGGTAATAGAACACGTCTTCCTGGTTCTGGTACATGCGGCGCATGCCGTCATGCACGATCACCGCCAGTTCGTAGGCGAAGGTCGGATCGTAGCTGACGCAGTTCGGGATCATGGCGGCTTGCAGGTGGCTGTGGCCGTCCTGGTGCTGCAGGCCTTCGCCGTTCAGCGTGGTGCGTCCGGCGGTGCCGCCGACGAGGAAGCCGCGCGCGCGCATGTCGCCCGCTGCCCAGGCCAGGTCGCCGATGCGCTGGAACCCGAACATGGAGTAATAGATGTAGAACGGGATCATCGCCACGTCATGGTTGGCGTAAGCCGTCGCGGCGGCGATCCAGTCGGCCATGCCGCCGGCTTCGTTGATGCCCTCCTGCAGGATCTGGCCGGCTTCGGATTCCTTGTAGAACATGAGCTGGTCGGCGTCCTGCGGCGTGTACAGCTGCCCCACCTGGGAGAAGATGCCGAGCTGGCGGAACATGCCTTCCATGCCGAAGGTGCGCGATTCGTCGGGCACGATGGGCACGATCTTCTTGCCGATGTTCTTGTCCTTCACCAGCACGCCGAGCAGGCGCACGAACGCCATGGTGGTGGAGAACTCGCGGCCTTCGCTGTCCTTCAGCAAGGCTTCGAACGCAGGCAGGTCGGGGATGGGCAATGTCTTGCTGACCGGTTTCCGTGCCGGCAGGGTGCCCATCGCTTCGCAGCGCTGGCGCAGGTATTTCATCTCCTGGCTGTCTTCGGCAAGGCGCACGAACGGCAGCTTGGGCAACTGTTCGTCGCTCACGGGGATGTTGAAACGGTCGCGGAATTTGCGCAACGCGTCTTCGCCTATCTTCTTTTGCTGGTGCGTCGGATTCTGTCCTTCGCCGGCTTCTCCCATGCCGTAACCCTTGACCGTCTTGGCGAGGATCACGGTGGGCTGGCCGGTGTGCTTGCTGGCAGCGGCATAGGCCGCGAACATCTTGAACGGGTCGTGACCGCCGCGATTCAGGTGCCAGATCTCGTCATCCGACATGTCGGCGACCAGTTCCAGCAGCTCCGGGTACTTGCCGAAGAAGTGCTGGCGTACATATGCGCCGTCCTTGGACTTGTAGGTCTGGTACTCGCCGTCGACCACTTCTTCCATGCGCTTCAGCAGCAAGCCGCTCTTGTCCTTGGCCAGCAGGCGATCCCACCAGCGGCCCCAGATGACTTTGATGACGTTCCAGCCGGCGCCGCGGAACACGCCTTCCAGTTCCTGGATGATCTTGCCGTTCCCGCGCACCGGGCCGTCCAGGCGCTGCAGGTTGCAGTTGATGACGAAGATCAGGTTGTCCAGCTTTTCGCGTCCGGCCATCGAGATTGCGCCCAGCGATTCCGGTTCGTCGGTCTCGCCGTCGCCGAGGAAGGCCCATACCTTGCGGCCATTGGTCTGTGCCAGGTTGCGGTGTTGCAGGTAGCGCATGAAGCGCGCCTGGTAAATGGCCATCAGCGGGCCCAGGCCCATCGATACCGTGGGGAACTGCCAGAAGTTCGGCATCAGCCAGGGGTGCGGATATGAGGGCAGGCCGTTGCCATCCACTTCCTGGCGGAACTTGTAGAGCTGTTCTTCGGTAAGACGGCCTTCCAGGAAGGCGCGTGCATACATGCCCGGCGAGGAGTGGCCCTGGAAATACACCAGGTCGCCGCCATGGTCGGCGGTCTTGCCGTGGAAGAAATG
>JAJZUH010000104.1 GCA_021847165.1 Pseudomonadota bacterium | reverse complement strand
GGATGGTCTCCAGGTCGCGCATTTCGCCCACCAGGATCACGTCCGGGTCCTCGCGCAGCGCGGAACGCAGCGCGTTGTTGAAAGACAGCGTGTGCGGGCCGACCTCGCGCTGGTTGACCAGCGACTTTTTCGATTCGTGCACGAATTCGATCGGGTCTTCCACGGTCAGGATGTGGCCCATTTCGTTTTCGTTGATGTGGTTCACCATCGCGGCCAGCGTGGTCGATTTACCGGAGCCGGTCGGGCCGGTCACCAGCACCATGCCGCGCGGGAATTCGGAGATATCCTTGAAGATCGGCGGGCACTTGAGGTCTTCCAGCGTGAGGATCTTGGAGGGAATGGTACGCATCACGGCGCCGGCGCCGCGGTTCTGGATGAAGGCGTTGACACGGAAGCGCGCCAGGTTGGGCACCTCGAACGAGAAGTCGACTTCCTTGTTTTCCTCGTAATGCTTGCGCTGCCCGTCGTTCATGATGTCGTACACCATGGCGTGCACTTCCTTGTGATCCATCGGAGGCAGGTTGATGCGGCGCATGTCGCCGTGCACGCGGATCATCGGTGGCAGGCCGGCGGAGAGGTGCAAGTCGGAAGCTTTGTTCTTCACGCCGAAGGCGAGCAGTTCGGTGATATCCATATATAATCCTGAGCGTTGAAAACCGAGCTTAATGGCGAATGACCGGGTGATTATGACTGCAATCCTCTCCAACTTGCAAGCGACCCGCATGGCCATTTCGCATGCCGTGGAAGCGGCAGGCAGGCGGGTTGCGGATGTCCATCTGCTGGCCGTGAGCAAGACCTTTCCGGCAGAAGCGGTACGCGAGGCATATCGCGGCGGGCAGCTCGCTTTCGGCGAGAATTATCTGCAGGAAGCGCTGGAGAAGATCGCGGCATTGCGCGACCTGCCGCTGGAATGGCATTTCATCGGCCCCATCCAGAGCAACAAGACGCGTGCGATCGCCGAGAATTTTGCCTGGGTGCACAGCGTGGACAGGCTGAAGATCGCCGAGCGCCTGTCGGCGCAGCGCCCCGTGCACATGCCGCCGCTGAATGTATGTTTGCAGGTGAACGTGAGCGGCGAGGCGACCAAGAGCGGCGTCGCACCGGCAGAGGTTGTGCAACTTGCGCGCGAGGTGGCGCGGTTGCCGCATCTCAGGTTGCGCGGCTTGATGTCGATACCGTCGCCTGCATCCGGAGAAACGCAGCAACGCAGGCCGTTCGCGCAGATGCGCGAGCTGCTTGGACAGATCAAAGAGCAGGGGATGGCGGTGGATACCTTGTCGATGGGCATGTCGCAGGATTTTCCGGCGGCTATACGGGAGGGGGCTACCATCGTGCGCATCGGCTCGGCAATATTCGGTCACAGAGCATAGGAAAGACAAATGAAGATTACATTCATCGGCGGTGGCAACATGGCGAAGGCGCTGATCGGCGGCCTGATCAAGCGCGGATACTCGCCGTCCAAGATGCACGTTGTGGAAGTCAGCAAGGAAAAAAGTGCGGAGTTGCACAACGAATTCGGGGTCCGGGCGACGCCGGAACTGGCGACAGCGGTGGCGCACGCCGAGGTGCTGATTCTGGCCATCAAGCCGCAACAGCTGCAGGAGGTTGCGCTGCAGCTTGCGCCGACCCTGGCCGGACAGCTCGTCATTTCCATCGCGGCCGGAATCCGGACGCAGGACATGGCGCGCTGGCTGGGGACGCATAACATCGTGCGCTGCATGCCGAATACGCCGGCACTCATACGCAGCGGCGTTACCGCACTGTATGCCATGCCCGCCGTCACGCCGGAACAATGCCATCGTGCCGAATCCATCCTTTCGGCGGTGGGCAGCACCTTGTGGGTCGACGACGAAGAGATGCTGGACGCGGTGACGGCGATCTCGGGCAGCGGGCCGGCCTATGTGTTTTATTTCATCGAAGCGATGCAGCAGGCTGCCTACGAGCTGGGGCTGGACGAGGCGCAGGCGCGGCAACTGGTGCTGGATACCTTCCTCGGCGCCAGCAAGCTGGCCGAGAGCAGCCAGGAAGATGTCGCGATCTTGCGCGGCCGCGTGACGTCCAAGAAAGGGACGACCGAGAAGGCGCTGCTCAGCATGGAAGCGAGCCAGGTGAAGCAGAGCATCGTCGCCGCGATCCATGCGGCGGCGGCGCGTTCCCGGGAATTGGGCGACGAACTCGGGAAGGATGCCTGATGCTGGGAGAAACGCTGTCGTTCCTGCTGGACGCCCTGGTGCAGCCGTTCGCCGCCGTCCTGCTGTTCCGATTCCACGCCGTCTGGCTGCGGGCGCCGATGCGCAATCCGATCGGCGAATTCCTGATGGCGCTCACCGACTTTGCCGTGCTGCGCCTGCGTCGTTTCATCCCGGCGGCCCGGAAACTGGACACCGCCACCCTGCTGCTGGCATTCGTTGTGGAATTCATCTATCTCGGCGCCTACCTCTGGCTGCAGGGCTATGCGTTCGATACCTTCCCGCTGGCCGGCCTGCTGGCATGGACCGCCGTCAAGCTGCTGAAAATCAGCATCTACCTGCTCCTCGCCACGCTGATTGCCGAAGCCGTCCTGTCCTGGGTCAACCCGCACACGCCGCTGGCGCCCATGCTGTCCGCAGTGAACCGGCCGTTTCTGCAGCCGCTGCGCAGCCGTATTCCGCCGGTGGGCAACGTCGACCTTTCGGTGCTGGTGCTGTTCCTCATCTGCCAGCTCATCCTGATCGTGCCGATCGGCGGTCTCGAACAGGCCGTGATGAGACTGTTGTGAGCGAGTGGTATCGCCGCAACGGCGGCGTGCTCACTCTGACCCTGCACATTCAGCCCGGCGCCAAGCGCACCGATGTGGCGGGGTTGCACGGCGAAGCGCTGAAGATACGCCTTGCCGCGCCGCCCATCGAAGGCCGGGCCAACGAGGCGCTGTTGAAATTCATCGCGGAATCCTTCGGCGTGCCGTTGCGCCAGGTCGAACTCAGGCAAGGCGGCCAGTCGCGCCATAAGGTGGTAGCGATCACCGGCAGCACGGTCGATCCGGAAAGCTTGCTGGGCTGATTCCGTTGCGCGTTTCGCAGGGATCATGGCCTGTCCGGCAACCTGTCCGTGGCAGGTCGAAAGGGGCGTTCGGCGTTGTCCCTCTTGCCAACCGGCAAAATATACTCAACAATCCGCTCCGGTACTTCAACCGCAACCAAGGAGCATATACGCATGAACCGTAAAGAACTGATTGACGCACTGGCAACCAAGACTGGCAGCAGCAAGGCTGATGCCGACCGTAACATTGCAGCGCTTATCGATATCGTGACCGCGACCCTGAAGAAAGGCGACAACGTCGCTCTGGTTGGTTTCGGTACGTTCGAAGTGCGCAAGCGTGCAGCTCGCAATGGCCGCAATCCGTCAACCGGTGCAGCTATCAAGATCAAGGCTTCCAAGCAGCCCGCCTTCAAGGCCGGTGCAACGCTGAAGGCCGCGGTCAACGGCGCAAAGAAGTAATCGCTGGAAACAGCGAGGTTTAAAAAGGCCAGCATCCGCTGGCCTTTTTGTTGTGGCCGACCATGATCGCCATCCGCGCGCCGTCCGTGGCGCAGCTCGGGAGATTCGCCATCCCCGGAGAATCTTGACGCATGTCCGGATTTTCTTTAGTCTGGTTTCGCCTGTAACGAAAGATTGATATTGAAGCAGGCCGTGCAGCAAAATCTGTAAAGGGCAAACTGGTCGAAAGGCCAGGACGCAAAATTACCGGTCTAAGGGGCTTCGGCACTATGACAGCGGGATCGCCGGATGGAATCGCGCAAACTATTGCGCGGTTTTCTGCGCCTCCCGTTTGGAAATCCCCTCACTGTGTAATGCAGGCGCACTTGTGCGCTGCCGCCGTCTCTGCCCCTGCGGATCAGGCAATTGCTGCTGTACGCAATGGCATGCCATCGCTGCGTGCCGGGGAATATTTTCGCGTCAGCGGATCGGAGGAGACAATGCAGCAGAAAATCGTATGGACAGGTCTGAGCCTGTTTTTTGCCGTGGCGATGACCTGCCATCAGGCCCAGGCAGGCATCATCATCGGCGTGGGTGCCACTTTCCCCAAGCAGGTTTACCAGGAATGGGGCAAGCAGTTCAAGGCCGAAAACGGTTCGTCCCTGGCCTATTTCGCGCAAGGATCGGACAAAGGCGTCGAAGCGATTGCCTCGGGCAAGGCCGATTTCGGCGCTTCCGACAAGCCGCTCAGTGCCGAGGAACTTGAAAGGAACGGGCTGATGCAGTTCCCGGCATTGATCGGAGGCGTCGTGCCGGTGGTGAACATCAGGAATATCGGCGACGGGCAATTGCAACTGGATGGCACCGTGCTGGCGGATATCTATCTGGGCAAGATCCGGCGCTGGAACGATCCGGCCATCGCTGCGCTCAACCCCGGACTTGCACTGCCGAACGAGACGATCAACGTGCTGTACCGCATGGATAAATCGGGCAGCACCTATGTGTTGAGCGACTACTTCTCCAAGGTCAATGCGGAATGGAAGAGCGCAATGGGTGCCTCGACTTCGGTGGCCTGGAAAGTGGGCGAAGGTGCCGACGGGGGCGAGGGCCTGGCCAGAAAGCTGGCTGCCACGCCCAATTCCATTGGCTATATCGACCCGGCGCTGGTCCAGATCAAGCATCTGGCTTATGTGAAGATGCGCAATCACGACGGCATGTTCGTGCGCCCGCATCAGGGCTCGTTCGCCGCTGCCGCCATGAGTGCAAAATGGAAACCGGCCAACGGTTTCAACCAGTCGCTGACCGATCAGCCCGGCGCGGAAAGCTGGCCCCTGGCGACTGCCACTTATATCCTGCTTGCGCGCAATCCGGTTGAAGCGGGCGGGGCCGAGGAGACGCTGAGATATTTCGACTGGACCTTCCGCAATGGCAATGCGATCGCGCAGAACCTGGGCTTCGTATTGATCCCGCCCGACACCATGCAAAGCGTACGTGACGCATGGAAACTGCAGATCAAGGATCGCACCGGTCATCCATTGTGGAAATAGGTCCGGGATATCGAAATACCGGGCCTCGGCCGCAACGGCTCTGCTGCGTTTTGGTCCACACACCATCCACATCGCTGGGGATCTGCCGCGACTGATTGGATCGTTTTTTCTCGGCGGGAGCGGACGTTTGCGTTAATAAATTAGAACAGTCAGAATCGGCCTGTTTCCGGCCTTCGCGAGGCATCTCAATTGTTAAATACATCAGGCGCTGCAAGAGCAAATGCATACGCTGCCGGTGCACAATTTATTCATGATGTGGTGTTGGCATGAATCCAGCCATCCAGCAGCAATGGCCCCTGTTGCTCGGCAATGTTCGTGCAGCTGCCGGCGATATTTTTCAGCACGCCACAACAGGCCGGCAGCTTGCTGAGAGAAAATCGGATGGCAGTTTGCTCACGGCAACCGATTTGGCACTGCAAGAAAGCATCGGCAAGATTTTATTAAGTTACTTTCCCGATATCCCCGTTCTCGGCGAAGAAATGACCGAGAACGAACAGGCCGCCATTTTGGCAACGGGTAATTGCTGGCTGCTGGACCCATTGGATGGCACCAGTAATTTCAGTCACGGCATTCCGGTGTATTCGGTAAGCCTTGCATTAATGCAGCAGGGAGAGGTGGTTGCCGGTTTGGTATACGACCCCAGCCGGGACGAATGCTTCCAGGCGCTGAAGGGCGCTGGGGCTTACCTCAATCAACAGGCGCTCAACCGCCGCAATGATGAACCATGCCGGCTGGAGCATGCCATGGCCATCATAGACACGAAACGCTTGCCGACCGGCCTGGCAATCGCCATTGCCACAGAAAATCCCTACCACTCGCAACGCAGTTTTGGCTCAGTGGCATTGGATTGGTGCTGGCTTGCTGCAGGAAGAATACAAACGTATTTGCATGGCAAACAAAAGCTGTGGGACTTTGCCGCGGGTGCCTTGATCGCCCAAGAGGCGGGCTGTTTAACGGCGACCATGCAGGACAAACAGATTCTCGGCTCACCCCTTACTTTGGCGGCGCGCTCCGCGGTTGGCGCCTGTCCATCGCTTGCCACGAACTGGCCAGAGTGGATTCGGAAACACAGCTGACCACTTGCCGCCGCTCGGGGGTGTGGCGGTCATGGGCGTTAATGTAGACTACAGCCACACGCGGTCGACAAGAGTCAGTCGAGTCAATCACAAGGAGGCACCATGAAATATCAAATCTCCACGAAATCAGACGGCTTGGAAATTGAAATTGCCGGCATAGAAGGTGCAGAGAAGCAGCTTCTTGAAGCATTCAAAGAGTGTCAGGATGGTCGATGTTCTTGCCCCACGCAGGAATATCAGAAGCTAGGCTCGCTTCAGGTTCGGCAAGCGGACGGGAAAATCAGCCTCGGACTCAAATCCAGGGAGGGCGCCCAATTCGATCAAGTTGAAATCGAGAGATGCCTGGAACACACCCAGGCGCGAGTCAGATCGCAGAAATGACGCGTGGGCGAATGATGCAAAACGGGCGGTGGCTATTGAAAGAAGAAGAGACGCTCGTGCTAACGAAGATAAGCCGGCACAGGTGGTCCGCAGCGGCCATACAAAATTGCCCATGGCGACAATTCATTGATTGGGGGATGTGCGCGGGCGCTAGTTTTTCGTAATGCTCTTCCGCTGAGCAGTATCGGCAATCAGGTACTTAGATATTCATCACGTTAGAGGCAATCATGATCGACAAGGCATTCGCCGAAACAGCATCACCCTCTACTACAATGGTGTCCGTGGCCCATCCGCAGAGGTGTTTTACTTCAATCAAGATGGCAAGGTTGCGATAGCATATGCACATTACCTTTAACGCTGCGCTCGAGCGGAATGCTATTCCATGCCTTGCTGCATACGTTTGTGTTAACGAGGACAATTAGGCCGATTTCGGCCAAAAGCGGACGTCTCTGTAAGACAGCTACTGGCCGCATTATGCTTGCCTAAATCACGGCAATAATTAAGCGCTCATCTTGGCTCGCAATCGCCCTAAAAGGCCGAGGAAATTGCCCG
>JAJZUH010000103.1 GCA_021847165.1 Pseudomonadota bacterium | reverse complement strand
AGGCCGTGCTGCATCTCGACCTGTTGCCGGACTGGCCGCTGCAACGCGTACAGAAAGAAGTGTCGCATCCACGCGGGTCGCGCTCGCTCTCCAGCCACCTGCAAAGCAGGCTGGGGCTGAAAGGGGTGAAAGCCGGCCTGCTGCGCGAGGCGCTGAATGCAGAACAGATGCACGACCCCGCGCTGCTGGCACGCACCATCAAATCCCTGCCCTTGCGCCTGATGGGGACGCGTCCCCTGAGCGAGGCCATCAGCACCGCGGGCGGCGTCGCATTCGAGGCGCTGGATGAACGACTGATGCTGGCCAGGCTGCCCGGCGTATTCTGCGCGGGCGAGATGCTCGACTGGGAAGCGCCCACCGGGGGCTACCTGCTCTCCGCCTGTTTCGCCAGCGGCCTGGCGGCGGGGAAAGGCGCTCTGGATTGGCTGCAGCGTGGCGGACAGACGCCTGCCTGAGGCGCCCGGCAATTTGGCAAGCCTTGCTCATGCGCTACAATGCGCAAAACCCCTCCCGAACGACAAGGAAAAATCATGAAGCAATACAGCAAACGCACCGCGCTTATCCATTGGCTGGTCTTCCTGCTCGTGATCGCCGCCCTGTTCCTTGGTCATGAGCTGGACGAGAGCAAGAACGCCGCACAGAAGATTTCCATGTTCCCGATACATTTCCTGATCGGCGATCTGGTCCTGCTGCTGGTGCTGCTGCGCATCTATTTCAGGAAAAAAGACGGCGAGCCGGCTCCGGCCAACGACAACCCGCTGCTGAACAAGATTGCCGCCGTCACCCATGTGCTGCTGAACCTGTCGCTCATCGCCGTCGCGGTCTCCGGCATCGTCACCGCGGTGACTTCCGGCGTGATCGAGGCGCTGAAGAAAGGCGACCCGAACCTGATCCCGGATTTCGGCAAGGTCGATGCCAAGGAATTCCATGAGTTGTTCATCGGCATCATGCTGTTGCTGGTCGCGTTCCATGTCGCCGCCGCGCTGTATCACCAGTTCGTGGTGAAAGACCGTCTGCTGCGCCGCATCATGATCCGGCGCTTCTGAGTACCCACCCGGCGGCCGTGCGGCACACCCGCTGCCCATCAGCATGTTGGATACAGCGTTACTGAAATTCGTCCACATCAGCTGCGTGGCGCTCAGTTACGCGCTGTTCGTTCTGCGCGGCGCATGGATGCTGCGCGACCAGCCGTCCTTGCATGCGAGTTGGATGAGGTTCGCGCCGCACACGGTGGATACGGTGCTGCTCGCCAGCGCCGTTGCACTGGCCTGGCAGCTCGGCCTGTCGCCGCTATCCTCGCCGTGGCTGGCCGCCAAGATCGCGGCGCTGCTGCTGTATATCGCGCTCGGCACGGTTGCGCTGAGATACGGCCGCACCCGGCATATCCGCCTGCTTGCCTGGCTGATGGCACAAATGGTGTTCTTTTACATGGTGAGCGCGGCCGTGACGCACGACCCGGCACCGTGGAAAAACTTATAGGAAATAACAGATGAAGATTCCGGCTCGTTACAGCAACCTGCTTTTCGGCGGCATGCTTTCCGTCATCATGGTCACCATCATCTCCGGCACGGTGACCTTCATCAATCAGGGATATGACGCAGACTTCTTCAGCCGCTGGTTCAAGGGATTCGCCACCGCATGGCCCATCGCCTTCCCCTCGGTGCTGGTAGTCGCGCCGTTCGTGCGGCGCGTGGTGTCGCGGATCACCGCGTGATCAGCGCTGCTTCCAGCCGACGGCCAGCGCGAAAGCTCCCAGCAACACGAACCAGATCAGCGACCATTCCGGAATACCCAGCGTCAGCAACGTCCAGCCCCTGGCTGCGCATTCGCCGGAACCATGCAGCAGTTCCTGCCACACTTCGGACATCGGGAAATGCTGCAGCATGAAGTCGAGGCCCGGACCGCAGGCGGGAACCTGGTCCTTGGGCAGATGCTGCAGCCAGATATGGCGTGAAGCGACCGCCACGCCGATCAGCGCGAAGAGCGCGATCAATATCGAATACACGCGGCTGCCGACGCGCCCGGTATTGAGCAGGGCCGCCGCGAAGAACAGGATGCCGATGACGATGAAAATGACGCGCTGGATCATGCACAGCGGACAGGGATCCTGGCGCAGCACGTATTGCAGGTAAAGCGCGGCGCCGAACAGCCCCGCCACGATCAGGGCGCCGGCCAGATACAGCCAGCGCCTGGAAATACCGTCCCAGAGTCTCAGCATGTCATGCCGCCTCGTCCATCCATGCAGCCTGGATCGCTTCCAGCACCTTTTCGCCGCCGCGGCTGTGATCGTCATCGAATCCGTCCAGATCAACCACGTAGTTGTGCAGATCGACGAAGCGCACCGTGCGCGGGTCGATGTCGGGATGCTTCTCGCTCAGCGCAATCGCGATGTCGCGCACGTCGATCCATTTCATTTGCTGTGCCCCTCTTTGGCCATGTTGATGGTGTACTTGGGTATCTCGACCACCAGATCCTGTTTACCCACGATGGCCTGGCAACTGAGCCGCGAGTTGCCTTCCAGCCCCCAGGCCTTGTCCAGCATGTCTTCCTCCAGTTCGGTCGCTTCCTCCAGGCTGTCGAAGCCCTCGCGCACGATGACATGGCAGGTGGTACAGGCACAGGATTTCTCGCAGGCATGCTCGATCTCGATGTTGTGCTCCAGCAGTGCGTCGCAGATCGAAGTCCCGGGCTCGGCCTCGAACAATGCCCCCTTGGGGCATAACTCCTCATGCGGCAAAACGATGATCTGGGTCATTTCACTTTTCCAGTTCCGATAACTTGTGTCCGGTCAGCGCATGCTTGACGCTCTGGTCCATGCGCTTCTGGGCGAATTCGGTGGTGGCGAGGTTCAGCGCCTCCACCGTGCGCTTGATGGCTTGATGGTCGCTGCCGCCCAGCGCCGTACGCAGCGCATCCATGCTGGCGCGGATACGCGCCTGCGCCACTGCATCGAGCAGCGCATCGCCATCCTGCTGCAGTGCATTATCCACCGCTTCCAGCAATTGCGCCGCCTCGGTCTGCTGCTCGCGCAAGGCGCGCGCTTGCATGTCCTCGCGCGCATGCTGCGCCGAGTCCTGCAGCATGCGGGTGATCTCCTCGTCGCCGAGGCCGTAGGATGGTTTCACCGTGATGCTCGACTCGACACCGCTGCTCGTCTCTCGCGCCGAGACGCTGAGCAGGCCGTCCGCATCGACCTGGAAAGTGACGCGAATGCGGGCTGCTCCCGCCACCATGGCCGGAATGCCGCGCAGCTCGAACTTCGCCAGCGAACGGCAATCGCTCACCAGTTCGCGCTCGCCCTGCACCACGTGGATGCTCATCGCGGTCTGTCCGTCCTTGTAGGTCGTGAACTCCTGCGCCCGCGCATTCGGAATCGTGCTGTTGCGCGGGATGATCTTCTCCACCAGCCCGCCCATGGTCTCGATGCCGAGCGACAGCGGGATCACGTCCAGCAACAACCAGTCGTCGCCGCTGCGATTGCCTGCCAGCACGTTGGCCTGGATGGCGGCACCCAGCGCCACGACCTTGTCCGGGTCGAGGTTGTTCAACGGGATCTGGCCGAAAAACTCGCCCACCGCCTGCTGCACCTGCGGCATGCGCGTGGAACCGCCGACCATCACCGTCCCCTTGATGTCTTCCACCTTCAGCTTGGCATCGCGCAACGCCCGGCGCGTCGCCTGCAGCGTGCGGGCAACCAGGTTCTGCGTCATGTCGTAGAACGCTTCGCGGGTCAGCGTCAGGTCGACCAGTTCGCCGCTGCCCAGCACCGCAGTAATCTGCGTCTGCGGATATTCGGTGAGCTGCTCCTTGGCGACGCGCGAATGCGTCAGCAGCAGACGCGTGTCATGCGGCCCCAGCGCCGACAGGCCGGCATTCTCCAGCACCCAGCAATAGATGCGACGGTCGAAATCGTCGCCGCCCAGCGCCGAGTCGCCATTGGTGGCCAGCACCTCGAATACGCCTTTGGACAGTTTCAGGATCGAAATATCGAAAGTCCCGCCGCCGAGGTCGTACACCGCATAGACGCCTTCCGCCGCATTATCCAGGCCGTAGGCGATGGCTGCCGCCGTCGGTTCGTTCAGCAAGCGCAGCACATTGAGCCCGGCCAGTCTGGCGGCATCCTTGGTAGCCTGGCGCTGCGCATCGTCGAAATAGGCCGGCACGGTGATGACCGCCCCCACCAGTTCGCCGCCCAGCGAAAGCTCGGCGCGTTCGCGCAGCACCTTGAGGATTTCGGCGGACACTTCGACCGGGCTCCGGGTACCTGCGGCCGTGCGCAATTGCAGCATGCCCGGCGCATCGACGAAGCGATACGGCAAATTGCCGACTTCGCCCACGTCCTTCAGGCCGCGTCCCATGAAGCGCTTGACCGAAACGATGGTGTTCTGCGGATCGTCGCTTTGCACCGCCTGCGCCTCGTGGCCGACCTGGACCTTGCCGTCCGCCGCATAGCGCACCACCGAAGGCAGCATGGCACAGCCATGGATGTCGTTGAGCACCGTGCTGATGCCGTTGCGCACCGTAGCAACGAGGGAATTGGTCGTACCGAGGTCGATGCCGACTGCCAAACGATGTTGATGGGGGGCGGCGCTGAGGCCGGGTTCTGCGATTTGCAACAGGGCCATGTTCAGGAGTCTATTTCGTCGAATGCGGAGCCGATTTCTTCCGCAAGTTTCTCAAGGAATTTGAGTTTGCGCACTATACCCGATGCCACGGCGTAATCGCGAGCCTCGTCGATGGCGGCGGCGAGCTGCCGTTGCAGGGCACGGTCCTCCTGCTGCACGCGCTGCTCCAGCGATTCCAGCGCATCGGCATCCCGGGCCTGCTTCGCCTCTTCCAGCGCTTCCCGCCATTCCATCTGCTGCATCAGGAAATCGGTCGGCATCGAGGTGTTGAGCTCCTCCTGCGTATCGACACCGTGCAGCGACAGCAGGTAGCGCGCCCGGTTCAGCGGGTTGCGCAGGATCTGATAGCCCTCGTTGACTCGCGTTGCCCACTGCATGGACAGGCGGCGCTCCGATTCCGGCAGATGGGCGAACTTGTCCGGATGGACCTGCACCTGCAGCGCCAGATAGCTGCGCTCCAGCGCGTCGCCATCGATCAGAAAGCGGATTGGAAGATTGAAGAGATGAAAATAATCCTGCTGGAAATCCGAGGTCAGAATATCCATCAAACCTTGAAGCTTTCCCCGCAACCGCAAGAATCCTTCACATTCGGATTGTTGAACTTGAATCCCTCGTTCAGACCTTCGCGCGTATAGTCCAGCTCCATGCCGTCGATATACGGCAGGCTGTGCTGATCCACCAGCACGGTCACGCCGTTGCTAACGAACTGCAGGTCTTCGCTATCCACCGCATCGGCGAACTCCAGCTTGTAGGCCATGCCGGAACAGCCGCTGGTCCTCACGCCCAGGCGCAGGCCAACGCCCTTGCCGCGCTTGGCCAGGAAATTCTGCACATGCTTCGCCGCATTTTCCGTCAACGAGATCGACATGCTGCCTCCTATTTGTTTCCGTTGCAGGCAGCGGTCTCAACCGTTGCGCCATGCTTGGCCTTGTAATCCGCCACCGCCGCCTTGATCGCATCTTCCGCCAGGATCGAGCAGTGTATCTTCACCGGCGGCAATGCCAGTTCTTCGGCGATATGCGTATTCTTGATCCCCAGCGCCTGGTCCACCGTCTTGCCCTTGACCCACTCGGTCACCAGCGAACTGGAAGCGATGGCCGAACCGCAACCGTAGGTCTTGAACTTCGCATCCTCGATGATGCCGTCCTTGCCGACCTTGATCTGCAGCTTCATCACGTCGCCGCATGCGGGCGCGCCGACCATGCCGGTACCGACGAAAGCATCGTCCTTGTCCAGCGACCCGACGTTGCGCGGGTGTTCGTAGTGATCCAATACTTTTTCGCTATAAGCCATTTGTTGCTCCTTTCAGAAGCGGGGAAAACCGGAGGCGAACCGCTTGTCAGCGCTCGCCGTAGTTACCTTGCCGCTTTTAATGTGCAGCCCACTGTACCGAATTCAGATCGATGCCATCCTTGAACATCTCCCACAACGGGGACAGGTCACGCAGTTTGGCAATTTTATCCTGCAACAGTTTCACCACGTAATCCACTTCTTCCACGGTGGTAAACCGCCCCACGGTGAAACGGATCGAACTGTGCGCCAATTCGTCGTTGCGGCCGAGCGCGCGCAGCACGTAGGACGGCTCCAGGCTCGCCGAGGTACAGGCCGAGCCGCTCGACACCGCGACGTCCTTGACCGCCATGATCAGCGATTCGCCTTCGACGAAATTGAAGCTCACGTTCAAATTGTGCGGCACGCGATGCTCCATGTCACCGTTCAGGTAAACCTCCTCCATGCCGGACAGGCCTTTCCACAAACGGTCGCGCAACATGCGGATGCGCTCATTCTCGGTCGCCATTTCTTCCCTGGCGATACGGAACGCTTCGCCCATGCCGACGATCTGGTGCGTCGGCAGCGTGCCCGAGCGGAAACCGCGTTCGTGTCCGCCGCCGTGCATCTGCGCCTCCAGGCGCACGCGCGGCTTGCGGCGCACATACAGCGCACCGATACCCTTAGGGCCGTAAGTCTTGTGCGCAGAGAACGACATCAAGTCGATCTTGAGCTTTTGCAGGTCGATCGCCACCTTGCCGGTCGCCTGCGCCGCATCGACATGGAACAGGATGCCACGTTCACGGCAGATTTCGCCGATGGTGGCGACATCCTGGATCACGCCGATCTCGTTGTTGACCAGCATCACCGACACCAGCGTGGTGTCCGGGCGCAGTGCCGCCTTGAGTTTTTCCAGGTCGAGCAGGCCGTTCGGTTCCGGATCGAGATAGGTCGCCGAAAAACCCTGTCGCTCCAGCTCGCGCACCGTGTCCAGCACCGCCTTGTGCTCGGTCTGCACCGTGACGATATGCTTGCCCTTGTCGGCATAGAAATTCGCCGCGCCCTTCAGCGCCAGATTGTTGGATTCGGTCGCTCCCGAAGTCCATACGATTTCCTTCGGATCCGCATTGACCAGCGCCGCAACCTGCTCGCGCG
>JAJZUH010000102.1 GCA_021847165.1 Pseudomonadota bacterium | reverse complement strand
AGATCCGCTCCGTTCAGGTCGAGGTTCAGCCCGGCATCGACGATCTCCATCTTCAGATTCGTCATGCGCTCGCTGGCAAACACGCAAGCCAGGTTCGTGCCATCAAATCCGCTCCGCGCCTTTTCCCAGGCCGCAAATACGGCCGCAATTTGCGCTATCTTCTCCTGCGCCAGCTGCTTGTCTATCTCCGCACAAAAGGGCACCTCGGTCTCTTCCCGATAAAACACCTTGAGGAAAGGAACCAGGTCTGCGCCATATCGGCGCTGGTTCAGCTTGAGCATGGTTTCCAGCTTGAATCCCCCGCCGGCATCGCCAGTCGCACTCCGGCTGGCGACCACCTCGGCGATGCCGATTATCCGACCGTACTGCCCGAATTCGCCGGCCTTCAATCCCCGCGGATAGCCGCTGCCGTCCAGCCGTTCGTGATGCTGCAGAACCGCATCGACCACTTTCTGCCGGTATTCCGGATAAGCCTTCAGGATGATCCCGCCCGTCACGGTGTGGACATACAGATGGCGCCGCTCCGACTCCGTCATCCTGTAGTCGCGTTCCAGCAATCTCGGATCCACATGCAACATGCCGATGTCGTGCAGCAATGCGCCGGTGGCCAGATCGACCAGTTGGCTCCTGTTCATCTGCAGCTGCATGCCGATATAGGCGCTCACCAGCGCCACATAAAGGCTGCGCTGGAAAAGGTTCGCATTCGTTTCGCGCATGACCGTCAATTTGAAGGCGATCGCCGGATTGAGCGGCACCTGCCTGAGGACAAGCGGCAATGTCATGCCATCCAGCTGGCTGCCCTGAATCATCCCCAGCCGCCTGTCTTGCTGCATCAACCGTTCGGCACTTTCCGCCAGGCTCGCACGAGTGACCATATCCTCGGTGGAAAGGCTCTCGTCCAGCGGAGGAACGAGTTTGTGCTGCAGCAAACGCTCGTACAGCGAACTGTCGACCTTCATGCCGGCGCCGATGAGCTTCATTCCGGAGGCGGCGTGGATATCCCGGCTGGCAATCACAGGCCGCGCATCCCCCATCTGCGTCACGCTGCGCAGATAGTGCGGATCGCTCAACTGGCTTTCGGCGAGGGATGTCGATTCGTTCATGGCTGGCTCACCTGTCGTTCTTCAACATGTCCGGCTGGAAGAGTTTTGCATTGTTGCGTCCGCTCTGCTTGGCGAAATACATGGCAATGTCGGCATTCTTCAGCAGCGACTTGTCCTCGTCGCCATGCTCGGGGTAGATGGCAACGCCTATGCTCGACGAGATATGGATCTCGTAACCCGCCAATTCGAACGGCTGGTTGAGGGCATACCGTATCTTCTCCGCCACGGTCATGACATCCCGGCCTCTTTCGATACTGGGAAGCAGCACGATGAATTCGTCTCCCCCGATACGCGAGATGGTATCGCTCTCGCGCACGCAGCGTTGCATCCGCACGGCCACCTCCTTCAGCAGCAAGTCGCCGACATCGTGCCCCAGCGTGTCGTTGACCGGCTTGAATTGATCGAGGTCGATGAACATGACTGCCAGATGCGCCATGCTCCGCCTGGCGCTGGCCATCGACTGCTGCAGGCGGTCGCTGAACAATGCCCGGTTGGGCAACCCGGTGAGTGCGTCGTAATGCGCCATATGGTGCATCTGCTCTTCCAGCTGCTTTGCCTGGGTGACATCGTCGTAGATTGCAACGATCTCGCCATTGGGCAATCTGTACACGTAATTCTCGCGCCATCCTGCGATGCGCCCGTCGCGATAGAAGGAAGCGGGATGATGTTCGGCCACACCGCTCTTCCAGACGCGCCTCAGCACATCCAGCAGGCCATATTCCCGCCCTCCGGGAAACAGATCCGCCACACTCTTGCCGATCATGTCCTCGCGGCGCACCTTGTTGATCCGTTCCGCCGCGTAATTGAGGTCGCTGATGATGAAATCATCATCCTCCGGGGATGCCTGGAACACCGCAACACCGCTGCTCAGGTTCTCGAACAATTCCTTCAGGCGGGATTCGCTCTCCTTCAGTTCCCGCGTCCGCTGCTGCACCTGCGCCTCGACGCGAGCGGTGTAACCCGTACCCAGCAGCAACAGGGCTCCCAGCAAACCGACGCCGAACGTCCCCATGGCAAGTACGGCCCAGCTTTGCCAGCCGCGATGCTGCTTGAGATAGGCCGCCGTCGGCATGGTTTGCAAACGATAATGACGGCTGCCGAACTCGAACTCGCTCTCGAACAATATTTCTGGCGGAGTCGACGCGAAATTGTCGTATATGACGGTTTGCGCATCTTCATCGATAAGATGAACGTGCAACAAGGCGCTTGCGGGCGGCAATATCCTGTCGATGAAGTCCCTCACCTTGAGCACGGTAAGGACCACACCGGCTTCCCGGTTCTTGAGCCGCACGGATTGCATGATCAATATTCCGCTCTGGCTTTCGGCCTGAACCAGAATGATGGGCGCGGAAGCAGACACCGCACCTTTTACGGCGGACTTCTCCAATGTTTCCTGACGCTGGGGCGTCGAAGCCAGATCGAAACCCAGAGCCGGCTCGTTGCCTTCGAGCGGTTCGACATAGGTCACGGGAAAATACTCGCTGCGTTCCGCTGCCCTGGCCATGCGGCCATCCGCACCGCGCTCCCTGATTTGAAAACCGGGAACCTCCCTGCGCTGTGCCGCCTCGAAACCGGCTCGTTGCGGGGATTCGACGCGCGGAGCCCATTCGAACGCCTGGATCATGGGGAAACGAGTCAATATGTTCTGGGCGAACCGCTGGAATTCCTGCCGGGAAATGTATCCATTCGCATCTTGCACAAACAATCCTCGCATGCCTGCCAGCACGGCCTCCTGCTCATCCAGCCGGGTCCGGATCTGATTCAACGACTGCTCGGATACCTGACGGAATTCCTTCAGCGAATCACTCTGCTCCCATTGATTGGTTTTGAAAAACAGCAGGACGAATAGCGCAAACACCAGCCCCATCGGCACAGCCACGGTCCCCACGCGCGACCTCCACAATGCGCGCGGTTCGCCGAAGAATGCCATCGCGATCGGCAGCAGCATGATGATGCCCAGGGAATCGCCGATCCACCACGAAAACCAGTTTTGCCCCAAATTGCCCGCGTCCAGCACTCCCAGCGCCCAAAGCCCGGCCACGGACAGGCTGGCGCTCACCGAACAGGCGAAGACGGACAAGGACAGGAATTTGGAGAGATCCCTGATCCTGTCAAACGCGGCGGGATAGCCGATTGCGCGCCGCAATAACCATCCGCCCACGCCCGCCTGCAGCATGGATGCAACGGCGATGATCAGGGCGGCCGCGAGGCTGATTCCGGAGACGGCGGGACCGGTCGAATAGCCGACCCAGACATTCAGCAGGAACGAAGCCAGGAAAATCGATGGCAGCGCACGGTTGCCGAGGATGAACGTGGCGGCGATCGCAACACCGGCAGGAGGAAATATGGCGGAAGCGTATCCCGGCGGCAGCGCCAGCATCAATGCAGCTTTTCCGCTGATCACATAGGTGACTACGATCAGCAGGGAAGCAAGCGCTTTCCTGTATGTCACTCTCATCCCGTTTTCCGCTTCTGATTATTTTTGGTTTAGTGGGCGGATCATGCTGGTTGAAGTTCGAGCATCACCAGTTATTCGATAACACCTTGCCACGCCGTACTTAATTGGATACTACGCCCGATTCCGCAGCGTGTCTAATCAGCCGCCGCAACCGTTCCGCCCATCCCCCGCCAAACTTGGAATACGCCGGGACGGCGGTTAGAATGCCATCCATGTTGCGTTCCCTCTTCCTCAAATCGCTGCTCGTCTTCGCCCTGCTGTTCGCCCAGCAGGGCGCGTTCGTCCACGGCATCGGGCATACGATGGCGGAACAATCGCAGGATCAATCGCTGCCGCACGACAAGCACTGCGACCTGTGCGCGGTGTATGCCCAGATCGGCAGCGCCATCGGGGTCAGCCACATCCATTTCGATTTCGCGTCCGCGTTCGAATCGATCCATACCGCGCCCTCCTTTGCCTTCCGTTCTCTTGCGTTCACCGCGTTCACCGCGCGCGCGCCGCCCTGCTCCGTTTAAAGCCGTTCCGACTCCCCGCAGCGAAGCGCGCGGGGTTCTGCATGCTTTAATGGAGTAACCATGTTCAAAAAGTTCTGTTCGAATACGGCTGTTGCCGTACTGCTGGGGCATTCCCTCGGCGCATCCGCACATGACACGAGCAGCGACAACGCCTTCAACCCGGCACTGTCGCTGATCCTTTCCGGCACCTATGGCAACATGCAGCGCGATCCCGCGATCCCCGCCACCGGATTCGCCATGAATCCCAACCCGGCGCAAACCCAGGGTTTCAGCCTGGGCGAATCCGAACTGGGTATCGCCGCCGATATCGACCCCGAGTTTCGCGGCTTCGCCACCTTTGCCATCCTGTCCGCCAGCATCAGCGTCGAGAATGCCTTCGTGCAAACCTCGACGCTGGGCAACGGGCTCAATCTAAAATTCGGCCGCTTCTTCTCGTCGCTCGGCTACCTGAACGAACAGCACGCGCACGCCTGGGATTTCGTCGACCAGCCGCTGGTGTACAACACCCTGTGGAATAGCCAATTGATCGAGGACGGCATGCAGCTCAAGTGGCTGGCGCCAACCGACATGTTCATCGAAATCGGCGGCGAGGTCGGCAGGGGCTTCGGCTATCCGGGCACGGATACCCCGAAGAATGGCAGCGGTGCAACCGTGCTGTTTGCCCATGTCGGCGACGATATCGGCATCGAGCAAAGCTGGCGGGCCGGCATTTCGGCTCACCGGACCAGGCAGACCAACGCGCAGAGTACCGCCGTGCCCGACTTGCTGAACACGCCGGGCGGCGTGAACGACAGCTTCAACGGCAACAGCAGCACTGCCGGACTGGATTTCATCTGGAAATACGCGCCCAACGGCAACTTCCGCGAACGCTACGTGAAAGTGCAGAGCGAATATTTCCGGCGCAGGCAGGATGGCATGCTGACCTACGGCACGCAGCCGGGCGGCGCGAACATCACCGACGGCTACAACGACACGCAAAGCGGCTGGTATGTGCAAAGCGTGTACCAGTTCATGCCGACCTGGCGCACCGGCCTGCGCTACGACCGGCTCGATCCCGGCGTCGCCGCGGTAGGCGCGCTGAATGCCGGCAACGTCATCTCCAATTATGCGTACACCCCGTCGCGGGTCACCTGGATGGCCGATTACAGCGCCAGCGAGTTCTCGCGCATACGCCTGCAGCTGGTGCGCGACAATTCCCGGCAGGGCCTGCCGGACAACCAGCTTTTCCTGCAATACATCATGAGCATGGGCGCGCACGGCGCGCACCAGTACTGATACACGCGATTCCAAAGGAAAAATCATGCACAGAATCCTCGCCACCCTCGCCCTGTTGCTGCTCAGCGGCAACGTGCACGCCGCACTCAACGTATTCGCCTGCGAACCCGAATGGGCGGCACTCACGCAACAGCTTGCCGGCAGCCAGGCCAACATCTATACCGCCACCGGTCCGCTGCAAGACCCCCACCAGGTGCAGGCGCGCCCCAGCCTGATCGCCAGGGCTCGCGGCGCGCAACTGCTGGTATGCACCGGCGCCGAACTGGAGGTCGGCTGGATGCCGGTGGTCCTGCGCGAATCCACCAACAGCAATATCCAGCCCGGCAGTGCCGGACATTTCGAAGCGGCAAAGTATGTCGCCATGCTGGAGGTGCCCAGCCGCCTGGACCGTGCCGATGGCGACGTGCATGCGGCCGGAAATCCGCACATCCAGACCGATGCGCGCAATTTCCTGCCGATCGCCGACGCGCTGAGCAAACGCCTGATCCAGCTCGATCCGGCGAACGCCGAGTATTACCGGCAGCGCCACGATGCCTTCGACCGGCAGTGGCGCGCCGCCATCGCGAAATGGGAGCAGCAGGCCGCCCCGCTGAGAGGCATCTCCATCGTGGTGCACCACAAGGGCTTCCCCTATCTGAACGACTGGCTGGGCCTGAACGAGGTCGCCGAACTGGAACCGAAGCCGGGCATGGAACCCAGCGCAGCCTATCTGGAGAAGGTGCTGGGCGACCTGCAGCTGCATCCGGCGCGCATGGTATTGCGCGCGGCCTACCAGAACGAGCGCCCGTCGGAATGGGTCGCGGAACGTGCGCATATTCCGGCCGTGATGCTGCCCTTCACCGTGGGCGGCACGCCGCAGGCGACCGACCTGTTCGCGCTGTTCGACGACACCATCCAGCGCCTGCTGGCGGGTTTGCGATAGCCCCTTCCTTCCGGCCATCGCCGGGATGACGAACCAGTGAAAGGTACGCCATGAACAGCATCGAACTCGACATCCTCCTCCCCGCCTTCATCGCCGGCCTGCTGGTGCTCGCCACGCACATCCCGTTCGGCATGCGCATCCTGCAGCGCGGCGTGGTGTTCGCCGACCTCGCCGTGGCGCAGATCGCCGGGCTCGGCGTGGTCATCGCCGGACTGCTCGACCTCACCGCCCATCCGCTGCTGGTGCAGCTCATCGCCGCCGCCAGCGCGCTGGGCGGAGCGGCGTTGCTGGCATGGATCGAACAGCGCCTGCCCGAGGTGAAAGAGGCCTGCATCGGCCTCGCATTCGTGCTCTCCGCCAGCCTCGGCATCCTGCTGATGAGCCACGACGTGCATGCCGGCGAACACCTGAAAGACCTGCTGGTCGGGCAGATCCTGTGGGTCAGCGACAGCCAGCTCATCGCCACCGCAGCGCTCACCGCGGTCCTGCTGGTCGCATGGAAAACCCTGCGCCAGCGCTTCGGCCATTTCGGTTTCTATGCGCTGTTCGCCATCGCCATCACCGCCTCGGTGCAGCTGGTCGGCATCTACCTGGTGTTCGCCAGCCTGATCGTGCCCGCACTGATGACCTGGCGGCAGACGAGGAGACGCTATCTCCGGGCCTTCGCGATCGGCATCGCCGGCTATGCGGCGGGCCTGCTGCTGTCGGTGTGGCTGGATCTGCCGACGGGCGCCGCCATCGTGTGGGCGATGATGCTGTGCGGGGGAATCGCGCTGCTCGCCG
>JAJZUH010000101.1 GCA_021847165.1 Pseudomonadota bacterium | reverse complement strand
TGTGCGTAGCCCGGAGATCGGCAAATGCATCGTCGATGCCGTCGGCAGCGTGGCGCAACAGCACGGCATCGAAGTCAACCATCTGCCCGGCTAGCGATGGCCCATCTGTTTGAGCCGCTCAGGCTGCGCGACATCGTCTTCAGCAACCGCATCGGCATTCCGCCGATGTGCCAGTATTCCGCGCATGACGGCATGGCATCCGACTGGCATTTCGTGCATTACGGCAGTCGTGCAGTGGGCGGCGCGGCGCTGTTGATCATCGAGGCCACGGCGGTGGCCCCGGAAGGGCGCATCAGCCAGGGCGATCTGGGCCTGTGGGAAGACCGGCAGATCGAACCGCTGGCCCGCATCGCCGGTTTTGCCAGGCAGCAGGGCTGCGTCATGGCCATACAGCTGGCGCATGCCGGCCGCAAGGCCAGTGTCGGGCTGGGCTGGCAGGCGCAGGCATCGCTGAGCGAGAGCGAAGGCGGCTGGCGGACGGTCGCGCCGTCGGCCCTGCCGTTCGGTACCGGCTACGCCGTGCCGGATGAACTCGACGAGAACGGCCTCCGCCAAGTGGTATCGCAATTCGTGTCCGCAGCCCGCCGTGCGCGCGAAGCGGGTTTCCAGGCAGTGGAGATACATGCGGCGCACGGGTACCTGCTGCACCAGTTCCTGTCCCCGCTTTCCAACCGGCGCAAGGATGCCTACGGCGGCTGCTTCGATAACCGTACCCGCCTGGTGCGTGAAGTCGTGTCGGCGGTGCGCGCCGAATGGCCGGAGCGATTGCCGCTGCTGATCCGGCTGTCGGCCACCGACTGGATCGAGGGAGGCTGGAATGCGGATGAGACGGTCGAGTTGTGCAGTGTGCTGAAAGGATTGGGCGTGGATCTGGTGGACGTTTCTTCCGCCGGCCTGCAGCCCACTGCGCAAATTCCGGCCGGACCGGGTTTCCAGACAGCATTCGCGGAGCGGGTGCGACGCGAGGCGAACTTGCCTGCCGCAGCGGTCGGGCTGATCACTTCACCTGCGCAGGCCGACCACATCGTGCGCAGCGGCCAGGCCGACATGGTGCTGCTGGGGCGTGAAATCCTGCGTAATCCCTATTGGCCGCTGGGGGCCGCACAGGCATTGGGGCATGTGGCATCATGGCCGCCGCAATACCTGCGCGCCGCGCCGCCGGGTTCGAGCGGGCGCTAGCGGGATATATTTTTTGATTTGACGTATGGAAAGCGAGAATATGAACAAGGAAGAAATCACCCGTATCATCGAGAACACGCTCAAGAGCGGCGACAAGATTCCGGGCCTGTTCGATCTGCCCAGGATCATGAGTATCAAGGCGGAGATCCAGGCCTGCACCTCGATCAACGATGTGCTGGGCCTGATCGAGGAACATCGCGACCTGATCGCCAGGGCGTTCGGCTTGAGCGAAGACGCCATCGATCAGACTGTGGCGAAGATCAAGGCGATCGAAGGCTGATCGGGTTCCGCCAGTGGACCGCCCCGATTCCCGGGGCTGCCTGACTGCAAAATGAAATTGGATTGCCATGCTTGATATCGATACGACATCGCGTGTGTTGTCGCAATACGCCATGCTGCGCGAGCTGAGTGCCGCCGATCGGGATGCATTGTTTGCGTCGGCAAACGAATTGAGTATTCCTGCCGGAGCCATCGTGTTCGACGAGTGCCAGCCTTGCCAGGGTTTTCCCCTGCTGCTGTCCGGCAGCATCCGCATCATCAAGGCGTCGGCAAATGGCCGCGAGTTGCCTTTGTATCGAGTGTTTCCCGGCGACAGTTGCATTCTCTCCAGCAGCTGCCTGTTGGGGCGCGCGAATTATCGGGCGCGCGGGATTGCCGAACTGGATACCGTGATGGTGGCGATATCGCCCGACATGTTCGAAAAACTGCTGGCGCAACACAAACCATTCCAGGATTACATCTTCGGCATGTTCTCCGAGCGCCTGGCAGACCTGATGCAATTGCTTTCGGCCATCGCTTTCCAGAAACTGGATCAGCGTCTCGCCGCGCTGCTGGCGAATAAGCCCAGCCCGTTCCAGACCACGCATCAGGCTTTGGCCGACGAACTTGGCAGCGTGCGCGAGATTGTCAGCCGGCTGCTGAAGAGCTTCGCAGAGAAGGGCTGGATCAGATTGGAGCGCGAGCAGATCGAGATCGTCGAGGCGAATTCCTTGACTGAATACTGTTCGCTTCAATAGCGTTTATTGTTTGCGCGGATAGCGCGGATCAATCGTCGTCTGCCTATTCGCAGTTCTCGCGATCAACTGTTCGCATCGCACTTCTCATTTAACCCATTCCATACGCATCTTTAACACTCCTTTTTCATTCGGAGATCGCAGCTCCGGAATGACCTTGTTTTGTTGCGCGGGTAATCGACCATTTGATGGCGGGTGTGTGACGTATGTCACAGACCCGCCGCGATTCGTTTGCCTAACATGCCGTCCCGTAGCAAGGGGAGAAAACAATAAACGGATATACGGGTACCCGCGCATGGCGTGAATGTGCACCGTCGGTGCCAGCGCATGGATCCCGATCACGGCATGGCGGATCGACGCCCGCAATTGCCGGGCGGGGTAATCAATTGCTTCGGACATGACGCGGTGCTGCTGCGAAGTCGTCGCGCAGTTTGTGCGCAGTGTGTACCTGGTGCCGGTTTGAATTTCTCCCGCGGTATCGTGCAGCACCTGTATCGGGTTTTCAAAAACAAGGGGAGAGAAATGGCATTCGGATTCGGGCGAACATACTATGCGGGCGTGTTGTTGATGGCCCTTCTGTCGGCACACCCGGTATTCTCCGCAACGCAGGACATGCCGACAGGCGAGCAGATCAGGCGCGGTGAATACCTTGCCCGGCTGGGCGATTGCATCGCCTGCCATACGGCGCAGGACGGCAAGCTGATGGCGGGCGGGCAGGAATTCAGGACGCCGTTCGGCACTATCCATTCGACCAATATCACTCCCGATGCCGCAACCGGAATCGGCAATTACACCTTTGAGCAATTCGATCGCGCCATGCGCAAAGGCGTGGCGGCAGATGGTCATAACCTGTACCCGGCGATGCCTTACCCGTCGTTTGCCAAGGTCGATGCGGAGGACATGAAGGCGCTGTATGCGTACGTGATGCATGGGGTCAGCCCGGTCAGCCAGCCGAACCGGGAAAACGACATGCAGTGGCCGTTCAGCATGCGTTTCGGGCTGAAGTTCTGGAATGCGGCGTTCCTCGACGATGCATCGTTCAAGCCCGATCCCGCCAAGTCGGCGCAATGGAATCGCGGAGCTTATATCGTCCAGGGACTGGGACATTGCGGCTCCTGCCACACGCCGCGCGGGTTTGCGATGCAAGAGAAGACCATGACCCAGGATGGCGATGGCGGCAAGGATTTCCTTGCCGGATCGACCATCGAGAACTGGCATGCGGTCAGTCTGCACAATCAGTGGCCGCAATCCGAGTTCGCCAGATTCCTCAAGGTTGGCCACAACAGTCATGCCACTGCCTACGGCACCATGACCGAAGTCGTGCATTTCAGTACCCAGCATTTCAGCGATGCCGATCTTTCCGCCATCGGCGAGTATCTGAATACCCTGCCGGCCAATGCGGAGTCGGATGCGATCAAGCCGAAGGCGGTTGCGCAAGCCGGGGAAGGCGATCTGTATAAGACGCGCGGTGGCCTGGGGTATGTGCAGTTCTGCGCCACCTGCCATCAGAACGACGGGCGTGGCATGGATAAGTTCTTCCCGCCGCTGGCCGACAATTCCTCGGTGCAGTCGCATGATCCGACATCGGTCATCCATGTGGTCCTGAGCGGCTGGAAATCGGCCGAGACGGCAGATGCCAAGCGCGCTTTCTTCATGCCCGGCTACAACAAGCTGAGTGATCAGGAACTCGCGGAGATCGTGTCCTTCGTGCGCACCCAGTGGGGCAATCAGGGCGTTCCTGTCACTGCAGACGATGTCGGTAAAGTACGCGCAGCGATCGGCATCAAACCTGCCAAGCCCTCCGCGTTCGAGGTGCCGCGCTATGCCGCGATGCTGTCGAGCCCGAATGCCGACCAGCTGATCTATGGCATGCGGCTGATGACGGAGACCAAGGCGCTGTTGCCCGGGCAGGTGGGCGACGAACTGGTCTGCAACAGCTGCCACCTGAATGGCGGCACCATGGAGCATGCGGCGCCGTATGTCGGGATTTCCGCATTGTTCCCGTCCTATGCGCCGCGTGCCGGCAAGATCATCGACTTCAAGGATCGGGTGAATGGTTGCATGCGGCGTTCCATGAACGGCAAACCGCTGGACAGGGATTCCGTGGAGATGCAGGCCATGATCGCCTACATGGACAACATGAAGGGGAATTTCAAGGAGAGCGAAGCGATTCCTGGGCGCGGAGTCGGCAAGATCGACAAGTCGATCGTGCCCAATGTGGAGAACGGCAAAAAGATCTACAAGGATCAATGTGCCGTGTGCCACGGCGACAAGGGAGAGGGGATGAAGCAGGCGGACGGCAGGTATGTGTTCCCGCCGCTCTGGGGCAAACAGTCCTTCAATATCGGAGCCGGCATCGCAAAGACCTATACCGCCGCGGCCTTCGTCAAGAACAACATGCCGATATCCAATACGCGGAATTTTCCGCTTGGCCAGGGCGGCTTGACCGACCAGGAAGCGGTCGACGTCGCGCAATACTTCACGCACATGCCGCGGCCGGATTTCGCGGACAAGCGCAAGGATTGGCCCAAAGGCGGCAAACCGACGGACGCCCGGTATTGACCGGCAGGTTATTGCTCATCATTCAATGTGGAACGGAGGAAGTTCATGATTTCAGCTGGTGTAGTTTCGAGCGCAACAAACATATTCCGTCGAAAGCTCGTCGCGGCGTCGCTGCCGGTGATTGCGGCCGGCATCCTGGCGCAGTCGATTGGGGGTATTACGCCCGCCTGTGCGGCCGACCAGGAGCTCGGGGTGTATCCGCCCTGGAGTCATGGCGAGAACAATCCGGTGGTATCCCGGGAGCTGGAATTCACGGTGCCCGAAGTCGACAACCTGCCCGACTTCCACGGCAATCCGATCAATCCTCGGCTGTCGATCTTCGTCGGTGGCAATTACTACTTTGCCATGGCTCCGCTGGTCCAGGCGTTCGAGAAGAAGCATCCCGAACTCAAGGGCAAGATCTATTACGAGACCATCCCTCCCGGCCTGCTCGCCGAGCAGATCAAGCAGGGCGGCACCATCACCGTGGGGAACATGACCTGGACCGTCCGCGCCGATGTGTATGCCGCCGGGCTGAGAAGGATCGACAGCACGATCAAGGAAGGTTATGCCGTGGGTCCCGCGATCCCGTATGCGACCAATACGCTCACCATCATGGTACCCAAAGGCAATCCGGCCAGGATAGCCAGCCTCAGCGACCTGGGCAAACCCGGTGTGCGCCTGGTCATGCCGAATCCCGCATTCGAGGGGATTGGCCGCCAGATCAAAAACAGCCTGGCCAAGGCCGGTGGCGAAGAACTGGTGCGCGCCGTGTATGAGACCAAGGTCAAGAACGGCGAGACCCTGCTGACCCATATCCACCATCGCCAATCCCCGCTCTACCTGATGCAGGGCAAGGCGGATGCGGGCGTCACCTGGCAGTCGGAGGCAATCTTCCAGGAACAGGCGGGGAACCCGATCGGCCATGTGGCCATTCCGGACGAGCAGAATGCCACCGGCATCTACGCCGTGGCAATGGTCAAGGGAGCACCGCATCGCGCCGAGGGCAGGAAGTGGATCGAATTCCTGAAGTCGACGGAAGCACAAGAGATCTTCGGCCGTTTCGGATTCAAGTCGTATCAGGGGGAAGTGCCGAAATAATGCCGGGAGGCGCCCGCGTTTGGATCGGCGCTGATTCGCCAACCGGAGAAGATTGCTGCACGGCGGTCGATGTTCTTAAACGTCACATAAACGAGGAGAAACACATGCAAACTCAGAAAAAACTGGCACTCGCATTCATTGCATCTTCACTGGCGGCGCTGCTCGTCCCAGTTGCATCCGCCGCAGATGCGCCCGTTGCGGCCGCTCCCGCTGCCGAGACCAGGAGCGAATATGTCAAACCGAACGTCAAGCATGATTCGTTCGGCAAGCTGAACATCGTCGTGCCGCTCACATCGGACGACAAAGGAATCCAGGGCATGAAGCTGCGCAACATCACCAACGGTCTGAAGGCGGCCGATGCCTGGAAAGGCAAGATGAACGTTGCTGTGGTGCTTTACGCCAAGGGGGTGACCTTGCTCAAGAATCCGGACGAACAGATTCAGAAGAAGATCGATGAACTGAAAGGGATGGGCGTCCAGTTCAAGGTGTGCGACAACACCCTGCGTGAACAGGGCATCGATTTCCACAATCTTTACCATGTGACCGAGGCCGACATCGTCCCGTCCGGTTTTGCCGAAGTGGCTTACCTGCAGGCCCGCAAACACTATGTTGTGGATCCGGTGAACTGACACGGCAATGTCGCCGCAGGATTTCGCAGCCGTATCGTTGCGCCTGCGGGAAGGCCGCGTGTCCTGTAAGTGATCCCTTCATGCAACGTCATGCCGGCATGATGGGGGCGTTCTTGATTGTGCGAAGGAGTGGCGTATGGGAACCATCATCTGGGGATTCGCGTTTGGCGCAATCCTGCAATATGCACGTCTGAATCGATTCGATACCATCGCCGGGATGGCGGTGCTGCAGAATCTGACCATTGCCAAAACGATCTCGTTTGCCATGGGGCTGGGGGCGCTGTTGTTGCAGGCGGAGATTTATTTTGGCTGGGCGGAATACCATGTCAAACCTTTGATCCTGACCGGCGTCATCGCGGGTGGTTTGCTGTTCGGCATCGGCATGGCCATTCTGGGCTATTGCCCGGGCACCGTCGTGATTTCGCTGGGGCAGGGCAATCTGGATGCGCTGGCCGGTATCGTCGGCGGTGTGTGCGGATCGCTGGTATTTGCCATCGCCTACCCTTCCATGGCGTCCATGCTCGGCCCGGACCTGGGGACGCTATCCGTCCGCAGCGTGTTGCCCGGCGATGCCGCGTTCTGGATTGCAACCACTGTGATCGCTATCCTGTTCATGGGCGTGGCGCTGTTCCTGCAG
>JAJZUH010000100.1 GCA_021847165.1 Pseudomonadota bacterium | reverse complement strand
GTGCTGGCGAAGAGCGATGTCCTGCTGGTATTGCCGGATATCGAGATATACAACGCCGGAACGATACGCAACATCCTGCTGGCCGCATACCGCAAGCAGGTTCCCCTGATCGGCATCTCGCAATCGTATGTCAAAGCGGGAGCCTTGTGCGCCATCTACAGTACTCCTGCCCAGATAGCGCAGCAGGCGGCCGAGGCGGTCGGTCAATTCGCCGCTTCCGGCAAGCTGCCCCCCAGTCAATATCCCAAAGAGTTCGAAGTGTCGGTCAACGCTCAGGTGGCCAGATCGCTCGATCTACCTATAAAAGATGCAGAGAACCTGCACGGCGAAGTGAGGAGAGCACAATGATTAAACATGGCATCGAAAGGCAGACCCTGGCGGTTGCTGCCATTCCCATGCTGGTTCTGGCCTTGTTGCTGGAAGGGTATTTCACCTACATGAGTTTTGCGGAGATGGACCGCAGCCTGCAGAGACGGGCCAACCTGATTGTCCGTCAGCTCGCTTCCTCCAGCGAATATCCGGTCTTCTCCGGCAATCAGTCGCTGCTGCAACAGCAGGTCGATATCGCCTCCTCGCATCAGGACGTGCGCTCCGTCGTTGTGCGGGATGCGAATCTGAAGAACCTTGCCGTTGCAGGGAATTTGAACAATACCAACGAACGCGTGCTGTTCGAAAATCCGTTGCCGGTATCGGACAGTCCCATCGTATACCAGGAAGACCATAATTTCCTGTGGCTTTACCAGCCTATCCTGGCCACACAGATCCGGCTGGACGAATTCGACAATGACAGGTCGGTGAACCTGCCCAACAAGGTGTTGGGCAGCGTCATCGTCGCCGTGGGCAAGGAGACCCTGAACCGCGACAAGCTGGAGATGCTGGGCGTCAACCTGCTGTTGCTGCTGCTTGTGCTGTTGACCACCATGCTGATCGCCATGCGGGTGTCGCGTCGCATCACTCTGCCGGTCATGGCGATGAACAGTGCCATCCGCCGCATCGGCAAGGGCCAGCTGGATACGCGCATCGCGGGGAACAGCGTACGGGAGCTGGACGCGCTGGCCTCGGGCATCAACGACATGGCGAACCAGCTGCAGCATGACCGCAGCACGCTGGAGCAACGCATCGAAAAGGCGACACAGGAGCTGCGTCTCAAGAAAGAAGAGGCGGAAAAAGCCAACTTCGACAAGAGCCGTTTCCTGGCTGCAGCGAGCCATGACCTGCGGCAACCCATGCATGCGCTCGGTCTCTTCATCGGCGAATTGCGCAGCCGGCTGGATACCCCGGATCAGCTGAAGATTGCCTGCAAGGTGGAGGAGTCGGTGGAGGCACTGTCCAGTCTGCTCGACTCGCTGCTGGATATCTCCAAGCTGGATGCCGGAATCGTGATCCCGCAGATACAGGCAGTGGATATGGGCGTGATGATGAGGCGCCTGCAGCAGG
Organism: Pseudomonadota bacterium; assembly: GCA_021847165.1. Lineage (GTDB taxonomy): Bacteria > Pseudomonadota > Gammaproteobacteria > Burkholderiales > Gallionellaceae > Sideroxyarcus. The sequence goes on along the minus strand of JAJZUH010000100.1, from coordinate 5,675 downwards.
ATTTTCAGCCGATTGCGCAGCGCAAGAACATCACCCTGCGCGTTCGTCCGGTGGCAGGATCGGTATTGAGCGATCCGGTTTTGCTGGAACGCATCCTGCTCAATCTGTTGAGCAACGCGATCCGCTATACCCCGCAGAACGGTTCGGTGCTACTGGCATGCCGGCGGCGCGGCGAGGAGTTGCGCATCGAGGTGCGCGACAACGGTATCGGGATACCGATGGAGGAGCAGCAGAATATTTTCCGCGAATTTGTGCAATTGGCCAACAGCGCGCGCGACCGCAGCAAAGGCCTGGGATTGGGACTGGCCATCGTGGAGCGGTTGTGCAGGCTGTTGCATCATCCCCTGAGCCTGCGTTCGGCGCCCAGCTGCGGTTCGACCTTCGCCATCAGCGTGACGCGTGTCATCGGCGTGGAAGAATTGCTTGCCGAGCCGGTGCCGCTACCGGCGGCGCCGGCAGCCAGGCATGACAGGCTGGATAATCTCCAGGTACTGGTGGTGGATGATGACATTCTGGTACGCACCAGCACCGCGGGCATTCTGGAGACATGGGGGTGTCGCGTCGCGGTCGCGGATAGCCTGCGCGAGATTGGCGACAGGCATTCCGGCGTGCATTTCGACCTGGTGATCTGCGATTATCGACTCCCGGATGGGGATGGCCTGATGCTCTTCGACCTGCTCAAGGTGCAATGCGATGTACCGCCCACCTTCATTCTGGTCAGCGGCGACACCGCGCCGGAGATTCTGCAGGCCGTCAACCAGCGCGGGCTGCATTTGATGCACAAACCGGTGCGTCCCGCCAAGCTGCGCTCGCTGATGCTGTTCCTGTTGAAAAAGCGCAGCGATCCGGTCTGAACGCTGCCCTGCAGGCCGACAGGGTTACAAACGGCGTTTGATACTGACGCCGCCGCGCAACTGGCCAGGGGCATAGCCGGTTGCCTGATCGTAGGGGTAGTCTTCGGTCAGGCGTGCCTTGACCTTTGCGCTCATCTGCTCGCTGGTGCCGTGGCAGGCCACGCATCCCTGCTGCAGGACGATCCCTTTCATGTAACGGAAATATCGGCCATTCGGCTCGCTCACGATCTCGGCAGCTTCCAGCGCTTCCGGTTTTTCTCCCTTGGCGAGACGGGCCTCGAACTGCTGCAAGGTTTCCTGCTCCCATGCGTCAGCAGTGCCGAGCAGGGGATTGCGTACCTTGAGGCTGACCCGGGTGAGCCTGATACCGTGCTGGCGAGAAATATCGCCTGCCATTCTGGGGGCGATCTTCTTGCACACTCCGATGGCGGATTCCAGGCCGCCTTCCATGATGGCCTTCCTGTTCTCGGCCATGAGCTGCTGCATGAAAGGGGTCACGATGGCGCGGCTTTCTGCCGCGTACTGGCCGACCTCGTCGGCCCATGCCGGCACTGCAGCAAGCGCGAGCAATGCGCATAGGATAGTCTGGCTGGTCATGAATCGGTTCCTCCAATGAAAAACGCCCGCAACGAGGGCGGGCGCGGGGTGATGTGCGGCGGATTACTGTTTTTCCATCGGACAGGTATTCATGCCGAAGATGGCATAGGCCGGGCAGAACTTGAAGATGCCGGTCAGCAAAGGAACAACACCGATCCAGCCCCATGCGCCGATCACGCCGGCCAGAGTCAGGCCGATCAGTGCCAGACCGGCCACGATGCGCAGGATGCGATCAATACCACCAACGTTGATTTTCATGTTTGCTCCTTGAATGAGGTTGAAGGAGGCTCAATGATAATGTGAAAGGAGCGTGATGTCTGTGATAAAAATCACATTGCCTAGAATGACGCGAATCGCTTCAGGGCTGTCTCGTCCGTGACCTCGATCTGCTCCCGCGCCAGCTTGACCCAGCCCTGTTCGGAAAATCCCTTCAGCAAGCGGCTGACGATCTCGCGCGCGCTGCCGAGTTCGTCGGCCAGTGCCTGGTGGGTGGTATGCAACGGGCTGGGTTGGGAAACCAGCAAAGCGGCGAGGCGCTGGTCCAGTTTCTGGAAGGCGACCGCCGAGACCAGCTGCATCAGGTCGGTGAGTCGGTCGGAGAACAGGTGGAACACGTAATCGCGGAATGCCTTGTGCTTGCCCAGCAACGCATGGAACGAAGGTGCTGGCAGCAGTACCATCTCCAGCGACTGTTCGGCGATGCCGCGTGCCTGGTAAGCGGTGTGGCCGAGCAGACAGCTGCTGGTAAGAATGCAGCTCTCTCCCGGCACGACGCGGTAGAGCTGCAATTCGCGTCCGTTCGGGGCCGCCTTGATGACGCGGATGCTGCCGGCAAGCAGCATGGGGAACCCCTGGCACGGCTGGTTTTCGTCGAACACCACGGTGCCGGCCGGCAGAGGCATCACCATCGCTTTTTCCAGGAAACCGTCCAGTTCCGCAGCGGGCAATTCGGCCAGCGCAGGGTAATGCAGCAACAAGCGGGCGCGGAGATCGCCGGGGATCATTTCTATTCCGGGCGCATGTGCGGGAACAGGATGACGTCGCGGATGCTGGCGCTATCGGTCAGCAGCATCACCAGGCGGTCAATGCCAATGCCTTGCCCGGCGGTTGGCGGCAAACCGTATTCCAGTGCGCGCACGTAGTCGCTGTCCTTGAACATCGCCTCTTCGTCGCCGGCATCCTTGGCGGCGACCTGCGCATCGAAGCGCGCCTCCTGGTCTTCCGCGTCGTTCAGCTCGGAGAAGCCGTTGGCGATCTCGCGCCCGACGATGAACAGCTCGAAACGTTCGGTGATCTCGGGGCGTGCATCGCTGCTGCGTGCCAGCGGCGAGACTTCGATCGGGTAGTCGATGATGAAGGTCGGCTCGAACAGGTGTCCCTCGGCCAGTTCCTCGAACAGCGACAGCTGCAGGCCGCCGACGCCGTCCTCCGGCTTGTATTTGGCCTTCAGGTCTTGCAGTTCGTTGATGAGGAAGTCGCGGTCGTTCAACTGCGCATCGGTGAACTGGGGGTGGTATTTCTGGATCGCCTGCACCATGGTCAGGCGGTGGAAGGGCTTGCCCAGATCGAGTTCGCGGCCCTGATAGGTGATCACGGTAGTGCCCAGCACCTTGCGCGCCACTTCGGCGAACAGCTTCTCGCTGAAGTCCATCAGGTACTTGTAATCGCGATAGGCCTCGTAGAATTCGATCATGGTGAATTCCGGGTTGTGGCGCGTCGAGACGCCCTCGTTGCGGAAATTGCGGTTCACCTCGAACACTTTCTCGAAACCACCCACCACCAGACGCTTCAGGTACAGTTCCGGCGCGATGCGCAGGAACATCTGCAGATCCAGCGCGTTGTGGTGCGTGACGAACGGCTTCGCCGACGCTCCGCCGGGGATGGGATGCATCATCGGGGTTTCCACTTCCAGGTAGCCATGACGCACGAAGAACTCGCGGATCGCCTGGATGATCCTGGTACGCGCGATGAACACCTTGCGCGATTCGTCGTTGGTGATGAGGTCGAGGTAGCGTTGGCGGTATTTCTGCTCCTGGTCGGTCAGGCCGTGGAACTTCTCCGGCAGCGGACGCAGCGCTTTGGTCAGCAGGCGCACGGTGGTCACCCGTACCGATAGTTCGCCGGTCTTGGTCTTGAACAACACACCGACGGCGCCGAGGATGTCGCCGAGGTCGTAATGCTTGAACTCGCCATGCGCAGCCTCGCCGGTGATGTCGTTGCTGATGAACAGCTGGATGCGGCCGCTCATGTCCTGCACCGTGGCGAAGCTGGCCTTGCCCATCACGCGCTTCAGCATCATGCGCCCGGCCACCGCGACGTGGATCTGCGCGGACTCCAGTTCGTCATGCGTCTTCTCGCCGAACTCGGCATGCAGATCGGCCGCCATGTGTTCGCGCTGAAAATCGTTGGGGAAGGCGACGCCTTTCTCGCGGATCGCGTTCAGCTTGGCGCGGCGTTCGGCGATGATCTGGTTCTCGTCCTGGGCTGGGATATTGGGTTCGTTGCTCATGATGTTCTGTATGGCTGAATTGAATTTAAGCGGCGTGAAATATAGCACAGCGACGGGGTTTTCTGGACTGCTTGTGCATCCGTCGCGAGCCGGTCATGACCTTTCCCGCACCAGCACCTTCACGCCCGGCGCCCAGGCGTCCGCCGGTTTTTTCTTGAAGGTCACCAGCGTCAGCATGGAGGGGTCGTACACGCCGACGTTGTGCGTGACCGGCGTGGTGAGCAGGTATTGCGCGCGGGTGGCCTTGAGGAACTTGGCCACGCGTTCGATGTTGACGATGTCGAGGTGGGCGAAGGGTTCGTCGATGAACACGAAGCCGCCGGGGCGCGACTCCTCCATCATCAGCGCCACCAGCAGGATCAGTGATTTCATCACCTGCTGGCCGCCGGAGGCGTCACCGTCGTTCATGCCCATGAAGCCCTTGTCGTCGAAATTGAAGCGCACCGCCAGGCCGGCCTGCGCCAGCGACAGGTCGTTGTTCTCCAGCGCCACCGGTTCGTGTTCCACCTTGATGCCGGCCAGGTCGCCCAGCACCTTGAGGTTTTTCACATAGCGCCCGACGGTGTGGCGCAGCACGGCGATGTATTGCTCGCGTGCGGTCTCGGTCTGGCTGCGCGCCATTTCGTTGTCGCGGCGGCGCGACGAGAGGTCGCTCTCCATGCGCCGATAGTCGTCCTTGATCTTGTCGCGCAGCGCGACCACGGTATCGTCGGTCTCCCACGATTCTTCCTTGAAGCGCAGCTCGATCTCCTCCAGGCGGCGGTCGATGTTGGTGGTGTCGCGGTATTTGTCGGCGATCTGGCGGTTGGCCTCCGCATCGCACCAGCCCGCCGGGAACTGCCTGCGGTTGGCGCGCAGCGACTGCACGCGGCGGATCTGCTCCTCGCGCGCGGCGCGATTCTCCTTGCCGGAAATCTCCTTCTCCAGGTTCTGCAAGGCGAACTCGATCTTCTGCCGGGTCACGAAGGCCGCGTTGACGGCCTTGTCGGCCTGTTCGCGTTCCTGCTGCGCCTGCAACACCGTGTTGTCGCGGCGGCGCTGCACCAGCGCATCGTACTGCTGGCGAGCATCGGCGAACTCGGCGGCGCGGGCCGCCAGCTGCGCGGCGGCGCTGACGCCAGCCAGTTGCGCCTGCTGGCTGCGGATGCGGCCGGTGAGATCGGTGAGCTGCTGGCGCAGCGGGGCCAGCGCCTTGTCGAGGCCGCCGCGCTGTTCGCGCAGCGCTTCCAGCCGCGCCTTGCCGAAGCGCGCCTGATCCGGTGCGGCGTAACGGCCGCCGCGCCGTTCGCGCAGATAGCCCTGGCGGGTGATCCAGTCTTCGCCGCGCGGCAGCTTGGCCCCGGCGGCGGCATCCTCCACGCGGCGGGTGCGTTCCAGCGTGCGCAGCAGCCATTCCGGCACCGGCTTGGCGAAGCGCACCACTTCCAGCAGCGAGCCCTTGGGCGCAAGTCCGGCGGCGACGCAGTCCGGCACGATGAAGTGGCGGTAGCGCAGCTTCTCGCCCAGCGCCATTGCCGCTTCGGTGTCCTTCTCCTTGCCCAGCAGCACCAGATGCGCAAACGGCGCGAGCACGGCTTCCACCGCCGACTGCCAGCTCGGATCGGCGATCTCCACCACGTCGGCGAGCAGGTCGTGCGCGATGCCGGCCTGGCTCAGCGCCTGGCGGAAAGCGCCGACATCGTGCGGATCGGCGCGGCGTCCGGCGGCGAGGTTCT
>JAJZUH010000099.1 GCA_021847165.1 Pseudomonadota bacterium | reverse complement strand
GCAGATACCACCAGGCCAATGCCAGACCGACCGGCGCCAGCAAGGCGAACGACTTGTACAGCAGGCCGATGCCGATCTCCCCGCCCAGCAGCAGCGGCACCGCGAAGGCGGAGGCAAATGCCCGCTGCCGCCAAAACAGCAGCGTGAAAAACGGCAGGAAGAACCAGAACACCTCGGGCGGGTTGACCAGGAACGGCCGGCCGTACCGATAGGTGCTGAAGAAGGCGAGGAAAGCGAGTGCCGCGACGAAACCGGTCTCCAGCTGCCCCGACAGCTTGCGCGCCAGCAGGAAGACCAGCAGCGCGGTGAGCAGCGTGTAGATCACGCTGGGATAGCGCAGGTGCCACAGGTCCCACTCCTGCCCCCAGTGCGTCGAGGCGATGCCCTGCCAGAACAGCAGCGGCGGCTTGGTGTTGCGCATGCCGTCGAGTTCGGATTGCAGCGGCAGCAGGTGGCCGCTGGCCGCGGTCAGGCGCGTGATGTGTTCGTACGGATATTCGTCGCCGTTCTTCGGGATATGCTGGCTATCGAGGCCATAGCAATAGGTGAAGACAGCAAGCGCGAGCGCCAGGACATTCCACAGCAGATGTAGCCCCCCCAGCCGCCTGTTCATGGTCAATCGCGATGCGGTGGCTCGGCATGCCGGACCAGCTTCAGCCGGCCGAACGTCCAGATGTCGTTGAGCACGAAATTCAGCACGCTGGTCAGCCCGATGGCGATGAGGTTGGCGATCTGGTAGAAGAAGTGCGGCGCCAGCAGGTTGGTGAACACGATCTGCAAGGCAATGCTCAGCCAGCACGCCAGCGTGTATTGCCAGAACTGGGCAAGCCAGGGTTTGTGGTGGTGCTCCTTGCGATCCGCCCAGGTCCACAGGCGGTTCCAGAAGAAGTTGTTCACGGTGGCGAGAAAGATGGCCAGCGCCAGCGACAGGTTGAGCTTGAGCTGGGTCGGCTGCACGCCGCTGAACAGATGTTCCTGCCCCAGATACAGGACGCCGAGATTCACCACCGTGCCCGATGCGCCCACCGTGCCGAACTTGAGGAAGCGCCGGGAAAAGACGCGCCGGAACAGGGAAGCCAGCGAAAGATGCAGATTCAGCAAGGTGCTCATGCCCGCCTTTCCTCCTGCAGCAGCTTGCGCGCCTGCTGCAGCACCTGCGCGACGCCGATCTGCTTCAGGCACTGGTTATCGCCGTCGCAAGGCGAGTTGCGGTGGTTGTAGGCGGTGAGGCAGGGCGAGCATGACAGCCCGGCATACAGGCAATGGATGTTGGGGGCCAGCGGACTGTACAGCGCCGGCGTCTCCGGGCCGAAGAACACCAGCGTCTGCAACGGCGTCAGCGCGGCGAACTGGCCTGGCCCGCCATCGTTGGTCACCAGCAGGGAGGCACGGTGGAAGATGGCCAGCAGATGGCGCACCGACCTGGTGTACCCGGTCAGGTCGATGCAGCTGGGGTGGTTGCAATGCGCGACCACCTCCTGCGCCAGCGGCTTGTCTTCCTTGAGGCCGATCACCGCCACCGCATAGCCTTCGTCCAGCAGTTCGATGCACAGCTGCTTGTAATTCACCGCCGGCCAGGCGCGTATCGGCAGGATGCCGCCGCCGGGATAGACCAGCACCAGTCTCTTGTCCTGCAGCACCGGGAAATCCTTGAGCAGGACCGACTCGACCTCTTCCAGTTCGCCGTCGGCAAATTGCAACAGCGGCGGCGGCGCCAATTCGGCGGCCATTGCCTTGGCGGCGGGATGCGTCTCCGATTCGATGGCGGCGACCATGGTCAGGAACTGCTGCGACAGATGGCGATAGGGGTTGTACAGCACCGGACGGTTGATGAACGAGCCGCGGTACAGTCCCTCCTGCGTGTGCGGCTGGAAACCGACATGCAACTGCGCGCCGGACAGGTAGGAGAAGATGCTGCTCACGCGCGAGAACAGTTCGCAGTCGATCACCACGTCGAAGCCGGTGCGGCGCATGGTCAGCAGCGCCCTGATGCTGTCGGCCGCAAAACCGCCGAGCGACTTGTCGCGGATGGTGATCACGTTTTCCGGCGGCATCACGCCGAGCAGGTCGAGCACCTCGCGGTTCTTGGCAAACATCAGGATGTGCAGGGAGGCATCGGGATAGCGCCTGCGCAGGTCGGCGAACATCGGTTGCGCCAGCACCAGGCTGCCCATCTCCGACAACAGCACGACCAGGATGCGCCTGGGCCGGACCGCGGCCGGCGGGCCGGAGAACAGGCGGCGCATGCGCTCGAACAGCGAAAGCATCCAGCAGATCGGCATCCCGGCCCAATGGTCGACTGCACGTTGGAATTTAATATTCAAAGGAGCGTATCCGGTAGTGGGGTTGCGACTCTGGCAAGGCGGCGCATTATCGGTGAAAGCCGCGCTTTGAACAAGCCAGCCAGCCCCCGCGCAGGGATGCGGCAGTTGTGGAACAGGTGCCTGTTCGTGTAGATTCCGCGAACTCACTCACCGGGCGACCCGCCAACATGCAACAACCCGCAACACTGGGCAAATACACCCTCACCAGGAAACTCGGCCAAGGCGCCACCAGTTCGGTCTATCTCGGATTCGACCCTTTCGCCAGGCGCGAAGTGGCGATCAAGGTGCTGAAGCAGGAGATCCTGAACGATCCCAAAATGGGCAAGCTGTACCAGCGGCAGCTGGACAACGAAGCCTCGCTGGCAGGCAAGCTGTCGCACCCGCACATCGTGGCGATCTACGATGCGATGATCGGCGACGATGCCAGCCACATCGTGATGGAATATGTCAGCGGCGGCACGCTGGAGAAGCACTCGGCCCCGGACAACCTGCTGCCCATCGACCGCGTGGTGGAATACATGTTCAAGTGCTGCCGCGCGCTCAACTACGCGCAATTCAACGGCGTCATCCACCGCGACATCAAACCCGCCAACATGCTGCTCACCGAGGATGGCGACATCAAGATCTCCGATATGGGCGCGGCCCTGCTGCTGGACATCGAGCAGACGCAGATCAGCAACATCGGCTCCCCCGGCTACATGTCGCCGGAGCAGCTGCGCGGCGAGGTGCTGACACACCAGACCGACATCTACTCCCTCGGCGTGGTGATGTATCGTTTGCTCACCGGGCATGCGCCGTTCCACGCGCAGAACCTGGCCAGCCTGTGCCAGCAGGTGCTGCATGCCACGCCGCCGCCTTTGCGCAACCTGCGGCCCGACATCCCGCCGCAGCTGGAACGCGTGGTGATGCGGGCCATGCACAAGGATCTGCAGGAACGCTACCAGAACTGGAAGGACTTCGGCAGCGACCTCGCCGCGCTGGGCCGGTTCGAGCAAAGACCGCTCGATATCAACCAGACCGAGAAATTCACCACGCTGCGCGAAATGTCGCTGTTCCGGGACTTCACCGATATCGAGCTGTGGGAGATTCTGCGCATCGGCGAATGGCAGCAACAGCCGGCACAGACCGTGCTGATGCGCGAAGACGAGCTGGGCGACGTCTTCTATATCATCGTCGACGGCAGCGTCAGCGTGACCAAGAACGGGCGCCTGCTCAACCTGATCCGCAGCGACGACTGCTTCGGCGAGATGGCCTACATCAGCGGCCGGGCAGTGCCGCGTTCGGCCACCGTCACCGCCGGCACCGAGGTGACCGTCCTGAAGATATCGCCGGCGCAGCTGGCCAAGCTCTCCGACCACTGCCAGCTGCATTTCAACCAGGCCTTCTTGCGCGTGATGGCAGACCGTCTCAGAATGGCGGACGACCGATTCGCCAAGCTGGCCAATTAGAACAAGGAGGACCCCATGTCGAACAAATTCGTGATCCAGACCCCCGATGCTCCCGCCGCCATCGGCACCTATTCGCAAGCCGTGCGCGTCGACAACACCGTCTATCTGTCCGGCCAGATCGGCCTCGACCCCAATACCATGAACATGGTCGAAGGCATCGAGGCCCAGGTCCACCGCGTGTTCCAGAACCTGCGCGCCGTCGCCGATGCGGCGGGCGGCAGCCTGGACGACATGGTGAAGCTCAACGTCTACCTCACCGACCTCGCGCATTTCGCCAAGGTGAACGAAATCATGGCCACCTATTTCCATCAGCCCTATCCGGCGCGCGCCGCCGTGGGCGTGGCGTCGCTGCCGCGCGCCGCGCTGGTCGAGGCGGACGGCGTGCTGTGCCTGCAGGAATGAACCTTGTCCGCGAGCAGCAATAGCATGAGCCACGAATCCCATCTCGGCAGATTCCGCCTGATCAGGAAACTGGGGGACGGCGGCACCAGCGTGGTCTATCTCGGACACGACCCGCTCTACGACCGCGAGGTCGTGGTCAAGGTGTTCAAGCAGTCGTTCCTCAACGACCCCAAGAACGGCAAGCAGAACCGCCGCCAGCTGGAGATCGAGGCCGCGCTGGTCGGCAAGCTGGCGCACCCGAACATCGTCACCACCTACGAAGCGGTGATCAGCGACAGCAAGAGCTATATCGTGATGGAATACGTGCCCGGCGGCACCCTGGAAAAGCACATCCACCCGGACAACCTGCTGCCGCTGGACCGCGTGGTCGAATACATGTTCAAGTGCTGCCGTGCGCTCAACTATGCGCAGTTCAACGGCGTGATCCATCGCGACATCAAGCCGGGCAACCTGCTGCTGTCCAACCCGGACGAGATCAAGATCGCCGACCTGGGCGCTGCCGTCCGCGTCGACCTCGAAGAGACCCAGAACAGCGTCGGCTCGCCCAACTACATGTCGCCGGAACAGGTGCGCGGCGACGAGATCACCCACTCGACCGACATCTATTCGCTGGGGGTGGTCATGTACCGCCTGCTCACCGGGCGCTCGCCGTATTCCCCGAAGAACCTGGCGCATCTGTACCAGCAGATCCTGCACGTGAAACCGCCCCCCCCGACCAGGCTGCGCGCCGACCTGCCCCCGCAACTGGAACGCATCGTGATGATCGCACTGCAGAAGAATCCGGCGGATCGCTTCGCCACCTGGCGCGACTTCGGCAACGAACTGGCCGCGCTCGGCCACTTCGAGAAGAGCGACCTGGAGATCAACGAGAACGAAAAATTCACCGCCTTGCGCAAGCTGAAGATGTTCCAGGATTTCTCCGACATCGAACTGTGGGAGCTGTTGCGCGTGGGCGAATGGCAGAAACAGCCGGCCAAGACCATGCTGCTGCGCGAGGGCGAGCTGGGCGACGCGTTCTACGTGCTGACCGAGGGCGGCGTCAGCGTGTCGCGCAATAACCGGCTGCTCAACACGCTCAGCAGCGGCTCCATCTTCGGCGAGATGTCCTATACCAGCCGCAAGCAGATGCCGCGCTCCGCCAGCATCACCGCCACCACCGAGGTCACCGTGATGAAAATCACGCCCAGCCAGCTCGATCAGCTTTCCGATCGCTGCCAGCTGCATTTCAACCAGGTATTCCTGGCGACACTTGCCGACCGCCTGCGCATGTCCGACGAGCGGGTCGCCAAGATGGCGTGCTGACGCACTGCGGAACGCCGGATAAGTGCCGCTGAAGATCCCCCCTGCCACGCAGAGCAAGTTTGCCAGACTCGGCATCCATACGCCGTTCGACCTGGTGCTGCACCTGCCGTTGCGTTACGAGGACGAAACCAGGATCACCCGCATCGCCGACCTCATCCCGGGAGAGATGGCACAGGTGGAAGGCGAGATCATCCACAGCGAAGTGATGTACCGTCCGCGCCGCAGCCTGGTGTGCCAGCTGCAGGACGACAGCGGCATCCTCTATCTGCGCTTCCTCAACTTCTACCCCAGCCAGCAAAAGCAGCTCGCCGTCGGCAGGAAGATCCGTGCGCTGGGTGAGCCGCGCATGGGCTTTTTTGGCGACGAGATGGTGCACCCGAAGTGCCGCGTCGCCGGCGAATCGGTGCCGCTGAAGCAGGCACTCACGCCGGTCTACCCGACCACCGCCGGTTTGCCGCAGGCAACGCTGACAAAATATATCCACGCCGCACTGAACGAACTGGCGCTTGACGACACGCTGCCTGAGCCGATCAAGGAACGCATGCGCCTGCCGGATTTCGACGCCAGCGTGAAGCTGCTGCACCAGCCGCCGCCCGGCGTCGACGAGGCTGCGCTGCTGGAGCGTGCGCACCCCGCCTGGATGCGCATCAAGTTCGACGAGCTGCTGGCACAACAGCTATCGATGCGCGTGCATTACCGCGAACGCAGCCGGCGCGTCGCTCCCAGGCTCCGCACCCACAACCAGCTCACCGACGCGTTGCTGCAGGACCTGCCATTCGTGCTCACCGGCGCGCAGAAGAAGGTCTGGCACGAGATCAGTGCCGACCTCGCGCGGCCGCATCCGATGCAGCGTTTGCTGCAGGGCGATGTCGGCAGCGGCAAGACCGTGGTCGCCGCGCTCGCCGCATTGCAGGCCATCGAGAACGGCTATCAGGTCGCCTTCATGGCGCCGACCGAGATCCTTGCCGAGCAGCATTACCTGAAGATGCGCGACTGGCTCGCGCCGCTCGGTGTCGAGCCGGCGTGGCTCTCCGGCAGCCTGAAGAAGAAGGACAAGACCGCCGCCGCCGAACGCATCGCACAGGGCGACACCATGCTCGCCATCGGCACGCATGCGCTGTTCCAGAAGGAAGTCGAGTTCCACAAGCTGGGGCTGGTCATCGTGGACGAGCAGCACAAGTTCGGCGTGCAGCAGCGGCTGGCGCTGCGCGGCAAGGGAACCACGTCCCTTCCCCCTGTCAGGGGGAAGGCTGGGATCGGGGTAGGAACGGAATCGCTCGCCGACTCAACCCCCACCCCACCCCTCCCCCTGCAAGGGGGAGGGAGTTTTGAGCCGCACCAGCTGATGATGAGCGCCACGCCGATTCCGCGCACGCTGGCGATGAGCTACTACGCCGACCTCGACGTGTCTGTGATCGACGAACTGCCGCCGGGGCGTACGCCCATCGTCACCAAGCTGGTGAGCGATGCGCGGCGCGAGGAGGTATTCGAGCGCGTGCGCGTAGCCTGTCTCGAAGGCCGCCAGGCCTATTGGGTGTGCCCGCTGATCGACGAATCGGAAGCGCTGCAATTGCAGACCGCACTGGAGACCCACGCCACGCTCACGCAGATCTTTCCCGAGCTGCGTATCGGCCTCGCGCACGGGAAACTGAGCAGCGCCGAGAAAGCCGAGACCATGGCCGCGTTCAAGGCGGG
>JAJZUH010000098.1 GCA_021847165.1 Pseudomonadota bacterium | reverse complement strand
GTTGAAATAGAACACGATGCGCATGCCCGGCTCGCCCAGTTCGTTGAGCTGGCGCACATTGAGGATCGCCACCGAGGCGAGCAGGCCGGAAACCAGGCCGAGCAAACCGGGCAGCAGTTGGTCCTGCGCCAGTGTCGGGTGCAGCAGCAACGCCACGCCGACGAAGCCGAGCGTCAGGGCGCCGCTCAGGGGCAGGTGGAATTTCTCCTTCAGGACCAGCACGGTCAGCACCGCAAGGAACAGCGATGAAGTGTAGTTGAGCGTGATCGCCGTCGCCAGCGGCAGCATGCTGATGCAATAGAAGAACAGCATCATTGCGACCGACCCGGACAGGCCGCGCCACAGATGGCCGCGCCAGTGGCGGGAGTAGAGGGAGATGCTGGCGCGCTGCAGCATGGCGTAGACGATGAGCAGGCCGAAGAAGGAACGGTAGAAGACGAGTTCGCTGCTGGAGAACTGCTGTGCGCCGAGCTTGACCAGCACGCCCATGCCGGCGAAGAGCACCCCGGCGACCAGCATCCATAGAGCGCCCACCGCGAGCTACTTCAGGTGCGGTTCCAGATTGCGGCGCAGGAATTCGTGGAAGTGCAGCATGCCGTCCTCGGTTGGCGACTGGTAGGGGCCGACTTCCTCGATGCCTTGCCTGTACAGGGCACGGCGGCCTTGGTGCATGCGCATGCAGATGATGTCGTCTTCCACCGCAGTCTCATGGTAGGCCTTCTTCTCCGCTTCGATGTAATCGCGCTCGAACAGCACGATGTCCTCCGGATAGTAGAACTCCACGATATTGGTGCAGGCATCGGTGCCGCGCGGCACCACGGTGCTCACCACCAGCGTGTTCGGGTACCACTCGACCATGATGTTGGGGTAGTAAGTCAGCCAGATCGCGCCGTACTTGGGCAGTTCGCCCTTGTTGTAGCGCAATACCTGCTCAGACCATTTTCCGTACACGGCGCTGCCGGGTTTGCGCAGATCCCTGTGGATGCCCACGGTCTGCACGCTGTATTGCTCGCCGAATTCCCATTTCAGATCGTCGCAGTCGACCATCTGGCCAAGGCCGGGATGAAACGGCACGACATGGTAGTCTTCCTGATAGACCTCGATGAACGTCTTCCAGTTGAAGTTGTATTCATCCACTTCGACGCGATCGAACATGTAGCCGGAAAAGTCGATCTCCTTGAAGGCCGGCATGGTCGCCAGATCCCTGGCGATGTCGCGTTTCCCCGCGAACAGCAGCCCGTTCCATTTTTGCAACGGGGTCTTGTTCAGGTGCAGGCAGGGGTTGTGGGGAAAGTACGGAGCGCCGATCAACTCGCCGCTGGTCTTGTATGTCCAGCGATGCAGCGGACACACGATGTTCTTCGCGTTGCCGCGCCCTTCCAGCATGGTCGCCTGGCGGTGGCGGCAGATGTTGGACAGCAGCTCGACGCCCCCCTCGTTGCGCACCAGCATCTTGGCTTTGTCCATCCATTCGACCACGTGATAGTCGCCGAGGTTGGGTACCATCAATTCGTGCCCGACGTATTTCGGCCCTGCATCGAGCAGCACGCGCTGCTCGATCTCCAGCACTTTCGGATCGAAATACCAGCTCAATGGTGGCTGCGCAGATACCGGGGCGAACTGTTGCGGTTTGGCGATTTCGGACATACCCACTCTTTCTGTGAATACGATTTTCAGGGGGGTGGGATTGTCCCCGAAATTCGAGGGGGGGGCAATAAAAATTGGCTCTGCGTCGGGGGCTTGGGTAAAATGCCGCCCTTACGCAAAATTGACGTGTATGGGAATCGAGATGGCGGCAAAATCCGGCAAGACACAGAATTTCGAGGCGGCGCTGGCAGAGTTGGAACAGGTGGTGGCGGAGATGGAATCCGGCAAGCTGACGCTGGAAGATTCGCTGGCGGCCTACAAGCGCGGCGCCGAACTGTTGTCGTTCTGCCGCACGCGTCTGGACGAGGCACAGCAGCAGGTGCGCGTGCTGGAAGAAGGGACGCTCAAGGATTTCTCCGTACCCGGCGATGCCGGCGCAGATCGATGATGCCCGATTTCTCCTCCTGGGTTTCCGCCCGCCAATCCCGCTTTGAAGAGGTATTGATGCGACTGCTGCCGCAGGCCGATGTGCTGCCGCAGCGCCTGCATGCCGCCATGCGCTACAGCGTGCTGGAAGGCGGCAAGCGCGTGCGCCCCTTGCTGGCCTATGCGGCCGGTGAGCTGGCGGGGGCGACCGTCGAGCGCGTCGAGATCGCCGCCGCCGCGGTTGAACTGATCCATGCCTATTCGCTGGTGCATGACGACATGCCCTGCATGGACGACGACGTGCTGCGCCGCGGCAAGCCGACCTGCCATGTCGAATACGATGAAGCGACTGCGCTGCTGGTGGGTGACGCATTGCAAAGCCTGGCGTTCCAGCTGTTGTCCGAGCACCGGCTGAGCGACGATGCGGCCAAACAATTGCAGATGGTGAAATTGCTGGCGGTAGCAAGCGGCTCGCGCGGCATGGCGGGCGGCCAGGCCATCGACCTGGCCAGCGTGGGCAAGCAGCTGGCACTGCCCGAGCTGGAGCAGATGCACATATACAAGACCGGCGCGTTGATCCGCGCCGCCATCCTGCTCGGTGCCCATTGCGGCACCCTGCACCAGGCACAGCTCGATCAGCTCGACCGTTATGGCAAGTGCGTCGGGCTGGCGTTCCAGGTGGTGGACGACGTCCTCGACAGCGAGGCCGATACCGCCACCCTGGGCAAGACTGCCGGCAAGGATGCCGACAACGACAAGCCGACCTATGTGACCTTGCTGGGTGTGCAGGCGGCCAGGAAGATGGCGGCAGACCTGCATGGCGATGCGCTGGAGGCGCTGGCCGGATTCGGCGCAGAAGCCCGGCGGTTGCGCGAATTGGCCGATTTCATCGTGATGAGAAAATTCTGATGTACCCATTGCTCCAGACCATCGATACCCCGGACGACCTGCGCAAGCTGGAACGTGGACAATTGCCGCAACTGGCGGACGAGCTGCGCGCCTTCCTGATCGAATCGGTCAGCAAAACCGGCGGCCATCTTTCTTCCAATCTCGGTACGGTGGAACTGACCGTCGCGCTGCACTACATCTACAACACGCCGGAAGACCGGCTGGTATGGGATGTCGGCCATCAGACCTATGCGCACAAGATACTCACCGGACGCCGCGCGGCGATGAGCACCCTGCGCATGCAGGACGGCATCGCCGGATTCCCCAAGCGCAGCGAAAGCCCATACGATGCTTTCGGCACCGGGCATTCCAGCACGTCGATCTCCGCTGCGCTGGGCATGGCGGTGGCGTCGCGGCTGGCCGGCAAGGACAACCGCTCGGTCGCCATCATCGGCGACGGCGCGATGTCCGGCGGCATGGCCTTCGAGGCGCTGAACAATGCCGGGGCGATGGATGCGAACCTGCTGGTCATCCTCAACGACAACGACATGTCCATCTCGCGCCCGGTCGGCGCACTCAACAACTATCTGGCCAAGCTGATGTCCGGCCGTTTCTATGCGGCGATGCGGCGCGGCAGCGAGAAGATCCTGAAAGGCATGCCGCCGGTGCTGGAGTTTGCCAAACGGGCCGAAGAGCACGTCAAGGGCATGGTCACGCCGGGCACCCTGTTCGAGGAGTTCGGCTTCAACTACATCGGTCCCATCGACGGGCACGACCTGGATGTGCTGGTCGAGACGCTGGGCAACATCCGCAAGCTGGAAGGGCCGCAGTTCCTGCATATCGTCACGCAGAAGGGCAAAGGCTACCCGCAGGCCGAGGACGATTGCGTGCTGTATCACGGCGTCGGCAAGTTCGACCCGAACCAGGGCATCACGCCCAAGCCCAGCAGCAAGCTGACTTATACGCAGGTGTTCGGCGAATGGCTGTGCGACATGGCGACACAGGATGCGCGCCTGGTCGGCGTCACCCCGGCGATGTGCGAAGGCTCCGGCATGGTCGAATTTGCCGCGAAATTCCCGCAGCGCTATTTTGATGTGGGTATCGCCGAGCAGCATGCGCTCACCTTCGCGGCCGGCCTCGCCTGCGACGGATTCAAGCCGGTGGTGGCGATCTACTCGACCTTCCTGCAGCGCGCCTACGACCAGCTCATCCACGATGTCGCCATCCAGAACCTGCCGGTCGTGCTGGCCATCGACCGCGGCGGCCTGGTCGGCGCCGACGGCGCCACGCATGCGGGCAGCTTCGACCTGAGCTATCTGCGCAGCATCCCCAACATGACGGTGATGGCGCCGGCGGATGAATACGAATGCCGGCAGATGCTGAGCACGGCGTTCCATCTCGACACGCCCACCGCAGTGCGTTATCCGCGCGGAACAGGGCCCGGCGTGACAGTGCGCAAGGACCTGCAGGCGATCGCGGTGGGCAAGGGCGAGGTGCGGCGCAAGGGTGGCAAGGTCGCCATCCTGGCGTTCGGTTCCATGCTGGCGCCCGCGCTGCAGGCGGCCGACCAGCTCGATGCCACCGTCGTCAACATGCGCTTCGTCAAACCGCTGGACGAGGAACTGGTGCAGCAGCTCGCGCGCGAGCATGCGCTGCTGGTCACCGTGGAAGAGAACGCCATTCAGGGCGGGGCCGGCAGCGCGGTGGCCGAATGCCTGGCCCGGCACGGCATCGTTGCGGCCATGCTGCACCTGGGCCTGCCGGACGAGTTCCTGGAACAGGGCGATCCAGCCCGGATGCTGGCCGATTGCGGCCTGGATGCGGCGGGCATCGCCCGTTCCATCCGGGAAAAGCTGGCCGGATAATATTTCCCGACAATAATAGTCGGGCATTGGGTATAATTCCTCCCCTGACCTAACACGGAGAATTCGACATGAATGCCGTCACACCCATCGCCGATGTGCAAAACAGTGCAGACACCCGCCAGCTGGCGATCAACAAGGTCGGCATCAAGAGCATCCGTCATCCCGTCGTTGTCCGGGACAAGAGCGTGGGGGTGCAGCACACCATCGCAACTTTCAACATGTACGTGCACCTGCCGCACAACTTCAAGGGCACGCACATGTCCCGCTTCGTGCAGATACTCAACCAGCACGGGCGCGAGATCACGGTCGAATCGTTCGAGAGCATCCTGCGCGAGATGACGGACAAGCTGGAGGCCAGGTCCGGCTATATCGAGATGGCTTTCCCGTATTTCGTGAACAAGACCGCGCCGGTGTCGGGCGTGCAGAGCCTGCTCGATTACGATGTCACGTTCATCGGCGAGATCGTCGAGGGCAAGTACCGCTTCACCATGAAGGTGCAGATCCCGGTCACCAGCCTGTGCCCATGCTCCAAGGAGATCTCCGAGCGCGGCGCGCACAACCAGCGTTCTCATGTCACCATCACCGTGCGCACCAAGCGCTCGGTCTGGATCGAAGAGGTGGTGCGGGTTGCCGAAGAGCAGGCGTCGAGCGAGCTGTATGGCCTGCTGAAGCGTCCCGACGAGAAGTTCGTCACCGAGCGCGCCTATGACAATCCGAAGTTCGTCGAGGACATGGTGCGCGACGTGGCGGCCGTGCTGAATGCGGATGAGCGCATCGAGGCTTACGTCGTGGAATCCGAGAATTTCGAGTCTATCCATAACCATTCGGCCTACGCCCTGATCGAACGGGACAAAACCAAAGAATAGGGTTCGGGATGCGGGATTCAGGGGGCTCAGGTTTTGCCCCGCCTCCAGTCTCCCCTTGAAATTCTCCCAACCATCCCCATCTCCCTCCGCGTCGTCAAACCACTTCGCAACAGGAGATAAAAAATGACCGAAACCACCACCGCCAGCCGCGAGACGCTGGGCTTCCAGACCGAAGTCAAACAGCTGCTGCACCTGATGATCCACTCGCTGTATTCCAATCGCGAGATTTTCCTGCGAGAACTGATTTCCAACGCGTCCGATGCCTGTGACAAGCTGCGCTTCGAGGCGCTGCACAACGATGCGCTGTACGAGAACCAGTCCGATCTGGGCATCCGCGTCAGCTTCGACAAGACCGCGCGCACACTCACCATCAGCGACAGCGGCATCGGCATGAACCGCGACGAAGTGATCGCCAACCTCGGCACCATCGCCAAGTCCGGCACGCGCGATTTCTTCAGCAAGCTCTCCGGCGACCAGAAGAAAGACGCCCACCTGATCGGCCAGTTCGGCGTGGGCTTCTACTCCGCCTTCATCGTGGCGGACAGGGTTACCGTGCTGTCCCGCCGCGCGGGCGAGAAGGCCGACCAGGGCGTGCGCTGGGAATCCGACGGCGGCGGCGAGTTCTCCGTCGAGATGGTGGAAAAGGCCGCGCGCGGCACCGAGATCACCCTGCACCTGCGCGAAGGCCAGGACGACCTGCTTGCCGGTTACAAACTGCGCGAGATCATCAAGAAATATTCCAACCACATCGTCCAGCCCATCCTGATGAAGAAGGAAGAGTGGAAGGACGGCGGCTATGTCACCACCGACGAGGACGAGACCGTCAACCAGGCTTCGGCGCTGTGGTCCAAATCCAAAAACGAGATCACCGAAGAACAGTACAAGGAATTCTACAAACACGTCGGCCACGACTATGATGACCCGCTGGCGTGGACCCACGCGCGCGTCGAAGGCAAGCAGGAATACACCCAGCTGCTGTATATCCCCGGCCATGCCCCGTTCGACCTTTACGACCGTCAGGCGCGCCACGGCATCAAGCTCTACGTGCGCCGCGTGTTCATCATGGACGACGCCGAGCAGCTGATGCCGCAATACATGCGCTTCGTGCGCGGCGTGGTGGATAGCGCAGACCTGCCGCTCAATGTCTCGCGCGAGATATTGCAGGAGTCGAAAGACATCGAAGCCATCCGCAAGGGCTGCACCGGCAAGGTGCTGGGCTTGCTGGCCGACATGGCCGAGAACGACAAGGAGAAATACGCCAGATTCTGGGGCGAATTCGGCCAGGTGCTGAAAGAGGGCGTGGGCGAAGACTTCGCCAACAAGGACAAGATCGCCGCACTGCTGCGCTTCGCCACCACCAAAGCCGACACCGCCGAGCAGACCGTCTCGCTCAAGGACTACATCGCCCGCATGAAGGACGGCCAGGAAAAGATCTACTACGTCACCGCCGACAGCTTCAATGCCGCCAGGAACAGCCCGCACCTCGAAGTGTTCCGCAAGAAAGGCATCGAAGTGCTGCTGCTCTCCGACCGCGTGGACGAATGGCTGGTGGGCAACTTGTTCGAATTCGAAGGCAAGCAGCTCGCCT